>NZ_JAHHPN010000132.1:0-32173 GCF_024606325.1 Endozoicomonas sp. ONNA1 | reverse complement strand
ACCAATTTATTGCAACCGCAGTAGGACAGCCTTAAGTCCGACAGGCTGCTAGAGCGGTTTTCTTAAACCAAAGTCTAAGAAAACCCGTTCTCATGGTGGCTCAGAAGAGTTTAATTTTTCTTGCGCTTTAATGGCTCAAAACCAGCATCAACCGATTCTGTAGTGGCCCGGCTAGCGGGTTTACTGCGCTTACCCACGTTCTTTTTGTCGCGCTGCCGTGTTTTGCCAGCTTTAGTCTTGTCCGCCGAGGAGGTCTTCTTTTTCTTGCTGCCTGTGGCTTTTCCGGAAGCTTTTAGCTTTTTAGGGCCTTTCCAGTTGCCTCTTAGCTCCTTGACTGAACGCTTTTCAAAGCGGGTTCTCAAATAACGCTCAATGCCTGACATCAGGTTCCATTCATTAGGTCCAATCAGGGAGATGGCCAGACCTTTCTCACCGGCTCTGCCGGTGCGGCCAATGCGGTGAACATAGTCATCGCCATTGCGGGCCATATCGAAGTTAATGACCAGATCAATGCCTTTAATATCCAGACCTCTGGCTGCGACATCGGTGGCCACCAGAATAGTGATCTGGCCTGTAGCCAGCATGGCCATCATCTTTTTTCGTTCCCGGTGATCCATTTCACCATGCAGAACCCCGGCTTTCAGATCACTGTAGCGAAGGAAGCCGCAGAGCTGGTCAGCAAAGTTACGGGTATTGGTGAAAACAATGGCTTTCTCGAAACGTTCGTTTTCCAATAACCAGCGAGTCAGTTTTTCCTTATGCTTCTGATCATCGCTGAGCATGATCTGCTGGTGGATATTCTCATGTTTCTCTCTGGCCGTATTTAAAGTCAGGGATTCAGGTTCCCGCAGAACCAGGTCAATCAGTTCACCCATCCCTTTTTGCTGCAGGGTGGCAGAAAACAGCATGGTTTGACGATCCGGGCGACATTCAGAAGCAATTTTCAGCATGTCTGGACTGAAACCAAAGTCCAGCATACGGTCTGCCTCGTCCAGAATCAGGTATTCCAGATCGTTGAAGTCAGTATTGTTGTTCTCCATGTGCTCAAGCAGGCGACCCGGCGTGGCGATCAGAATGTCCGGATTCTTTCTTAATGTATTGACCTGATGACGAAATGGCTCACCACCAGTAATCAGACCAGCTTTGATCTGGGTGAAGCGAGCCAGGGCTTCTGCTTCTTCCAGAACCTGTCTGGCCAGCTCACGGGTAGGCACCAGAATCAGCATTCGGGTACCGGAGCGCGGGGCTGGAGTGTTCTGGAAATGATTCAGGGCAGGCAGCAGGAATGCCATCGTCTTGCCACTACCGGTTTCGGAGCTGACCAGTAGGTCTTTGCCATCCAGTGCTTTTGGGATCACTGTCGCCTGGACGGGGGTGGCCTTGCTGAAATCTCTTTCAGTCAGAGCTTTTTGCAGTCGTTCATGCAGTGCCAGGTCAGAAAAAAGCAAGCGATACTCCTTGATCTCGGTGTCTTCATGGGGGGCCGGTATCAGCCTGATGGAAGTCCCCCACTATTCAGGTCAGTGGGGGAGGTTAATAAACGTGACTGGTTTACATGACACGCATTCCGGGTTGGGCACCTTCATGGGGTTCAAGAATCCAGAGATCTTCACCTCCGGGGCCCGCAGCCAGAACCATCCCCTCACTCACGCCAAACTTCATTTTTCGAGGTGCAAGATTGGCGACCATGACCGTATACTTTCCGGTCAGGGCTTCCGGGGCATAGGCTGACTTTATGCCAGCGAAGATGTTGCGAGGCTCTGCCTCGCCAATATCCAGAGTCAATCGCAGTAGTTTACCAGCGCCTTCTACCAGTTCGGCATTGATGATTTTGGCAATGCGCAGATCCACTTTGGCAAAGTCATCGAAAGTAATCTGCTCTGCTACAGGCTCTTTTTCCAGCCACTCGTTGCAGGCAGATGTTTCGGCAGGTTTTTGCTCAGACATTTTGGCCAGTACCTCTTTGCTGGCTTCAATCATGGCTTCGACTTTATCCGACTCGACACGGGTCATCAGAGGCTTGAACTTGGCTATCTCGTGATCCAGCAGCAGGGACTGGCTGTCGGTCCAGTGCAAAGGCTCGATGTTCAGGAAAGCTTCTGCCTTGATCGCCATGGCAGGCAGAACCGGCTTCAGGTAGATCATTAACAATCGGAACAGGTTGATACCGGCAGAGCAGATGTCGTGCAGTTCCTGATCCCTGCCTTGTTCTTTGGCAACGACCCAGGGCTTCACTTCGTCAATCCAGGCGTTGGCTTTGTCAGCCAGAGCCATGATTTCACGCATGGCTTTGCCGAATTCACGGCTTTCATAAAGCTCAGCGATGTGCTCTCCGGTCTTCTGGAAGTCCGATGCCAGCTCAGGGGCTATGTTGTTGGCAGAGAGTTTTCCGCCAAACCGCTTCTTGATAAAGCCGGCATTTCGGCTGGCAATGTTAACCACTTTACCGACCAGGTCAGAGTTAACCCGCTGTACCAGATCCTCAGTGTTAAGATCAAGATCATCAATACGGCTGGACAGTTTGGCTGCATAGTAATAGCGCAGGTATTCAGGGTCCAGGTGCTCCAGATAGGTCCGTGCGGTAATAAAGGTACCACGGGACTTGGACATTTTTTCGCCGTTCACGGTCAGATAACCATGAACATTAACGGACGTTGGCGTGCGATAACCTGTGCCTTCGAGCATGGCTGGCCAGAACAGACAGTGGAAGTTGACAATGTCTTTGCCAATGAAGTGATGCACTTCGCAGTCACTGTCTTTTTTCCAGTAATCGTCAAAGTTGAGATCGTCTCTTCTCTGGCACAGGTTTTCGAAAGACGCCATATAACCGATGGGAGCGTCCAGCCAGACGTAGAAGTACTTTCCGGGTTGGCCGGGAATTTCAAAGCCGAAGTAAGGTGCGTCGCGTGAAATATCCCAGTCTTGCAGGCCCGCATCCAGCCATTCGGCCAGCTTGTTGGCAATCTCCTCAGAAATGGTGCCGGAACGAGTCCACTCTTTCAGGAAACCATCAAAGTCTGAAAGCTTGAAGAAGAAGTGCTCGCTTTCCTTTTCTATAGGAACCGCACCGGAAATAGCCGACTTAGGATTTTTCAGGTCGGTTGGTGAGTATGTGGCACCACACTTTTCACAGTTATCACCGTACTGGTCATCAGCACCACACTTTGGACATTCACCTTTGATATAACGATCCGCCAGAAACATCTGCTTGTCAGGGTCGAAAGCCTGAGTGATGTTGCGGCTGGCAATATGGCCATTTTCCTTGAGCTTCAGGTAAATGGCTTCAGACAGTTTGCGATTCTCTTCAGAGTGGGTGGAGTGGTAGTTATCAAACTCCACCAGAAAATCGCTAAAGTCATGGATGCGCTCTTTGTTGATCAGGGCGACAGACTCTTCTGGCGTAATGCCCTGCTTTTCAGCGTGCAGACTGATAGCGGTGCCGTGAGCATCGTCGGCGCAGACGTATGTGCATTGGTTGCCGAATAGCTTCTGAAAACGAACCCAGATATCGGTTTGAATGTATTCCACCAGGTGTCCCATATGCAGAGGACCATTCGCATAGGGCAGGGCACTGGTGACAAGTATTTTACGTTGGCTCATTCGAGTACTGTGTTGCTGGAAAGTTGAAAGAGAGTGAAGGTGGGCAGTATACGATAATTCTTATTACTTAGGCTAAGACTTAAGAAAAGGGTCAGCTGTCTTTGAGTATGCACGCCCGATGCAATGTGAGGGAAAGTTGAAGAAAGAGCGGCTTTTGCCCGATTGATGCCTACAATGCACAATCATCATTGATTATAAAGGGCTTCCAAATGCGAATTGCAACCCTGCTTCTTGTCGTAGTACTCTCGAGTAGTTCCATACAAGCTAATGCAGCTGGCATCGATATACGGTTGAAGCTTTCGGTGGCGGCCAGCCAATTTGTAATGGCTATGCCAGCGCTTATTCAATACTTGCAGAAGTCATTAGAATCTTTTCAGCCACATTATTTTAAAATAGTTGCAGAAAATGCGTTGGAAAAATTGGCACAAACGACCAATATTCCTGATGATCCAGTTGAAATGCCTGCGGTAGTCCATAAATTTATGGCCATAGTGGACCAAGAAGTGAGCCAATTACATAATAGTTTTCAGCAATGAAAACAGATTATTATTCCGGCCGGTAGTACAGATCTTTTTCTGCCCGGGTGCCTTGTTGCCGGGTCTGTTAGTAATAAACACTGCTTCAAATCAATAGCCACTGAAACTCGTGTTAAGGCGAAATTCTGGTTCCCCCCGAAAAGTATGATCGCTTAAGGGCTTCGAAGGAAAAGTCGCCAGTGCCTGATAAATCAGGTCTGGGTGGAGACCATCTGAAGAAAGTAAAAATACCGCTATTCAATCCGGCTTTTCTGGCGTTAGAATACTCGGCACCTCGTTGGAAACATGGAAAGATTCCGCGGGGTAAATGAGTTCTGTCCGGTCTGGCTTCAGGCTCCTCGCAGCACAGGGCTGTTTCATTATTACAACCGGTAGACCGTGGCCGGGAAGGCAGGTATTGTTAATTTCATGACTGACGAAGAACGCCAGAAGCAAAAACTGCGAAGAAAGTGGGCTTCCGGAGACAGGTCTCCATTTCAGGATTTTGCCCAGGAACGTGGAGAAGAACATCCGGTATTCGCCCGGCAGACGAGTGGATCGCCAGTCGCCCAGTCGAATACTCTGGCGGAGGGTGCCAAAGTACAACCTTTGCCTGAAGATTTTGCTCCTGATGCAGTCTACATAGAGTTTCTTGAGGTGCACCATGGCATTCCTGCGGACTTTTCTCTTGCCCAACTTCCGGAATTCAAGCTCTATTGGCTGGAAACGGGAGAAGCCCGCAAAGCCTGGCAGAATAAGTTCAAGAACCATGTGATCTATCAGTGGAAGCGGGGTCAAAGTGAAGAAGGGCAAAGAACTCATAAATCAACTGTCGAAAAGCTTACAGACACCAGCTGGGCAGACGGACTCCAGTTCGACTTCGACGAGTCAGACGACCAGTCGTGAAGCCCTGCATAGGGCTCAGCAGACGAAGTATGCCATTAATACCCTGTTTACCATGCTGGAAGCGGCCTTCCCGTTAAAATTTAAAAAAGCCTTTCCAACCGATGCATCATTGGTGGAAGCGAAGAAGGTCTGGATTCAGGGGCTCAGCGAGTTCAAGCCTGCGAGGATTGTCAGGGCCGGGCAAAAAGTTCTTGATACCACTAAATTTTTTCCTGATCTCAGTGAGATACGTGAGCACTGCAAGTTGCATCATGATGAGATGGGCTTGAAAAAGCCTCTGCAAGCCTATTATGAAGCCTGCTATGCGCCGGAGCAGAGCCGTGACGCTCGTTGGTCTCACATTGCCGTTTATCTGGCGGCGCGGGAAACGGGCTGGATGACCCTGCGAAGTGAAGAACAAAGCGTCGCTTTCCCTATCTTTGAGCGGAACTACAACATTCTCTGCAACCGGGTTCTTGATGGTGAGGATCTTGAGGCTTCCATCATGAAAGGCATTGAAGACAGTCGCTCAAAAGAAGCGGTAAGGGTTGCGGATGAGCAGGCTGAACAGACTCTGCGAAAAACAATGGAAGAGCAGGGCATTGATCCTGATTCGGGTCGCTCTGCTTTTGAAAAGTTGAAAGAATCATTATCCAGTCGTCGTTAAATTCGGTTTTTACTGGAAGAATAATAACGAAATCATTAGTCTATCGGCCATTCTAACGGTTGGAGTCTGACGCCCATGAGTGTCTTAGATCGTGCTGCGGTTGAAGCCGCTGTTCAAGGTTATCACGATCCTTTTCTGAAGCAGGACCTGGTTACTGCAGGTTGTATCAAAGAGCTTTCCATCGAGTTGGGTAAAGTCACCCTGACAGTCGAACTGGGCTACCCGGCAGAAGGCTTCAGAGGAGGTATTGAGCAATTACTGGCAGCCAAGATTGAAAACCTCCCCGGTGTTGAAAGTGCCAGGGTCTCTGTGAACTGGAGCGTATCCAGTGCGCCGGTTCAGGGTGAGTTGGAAGCCATGTCCGGTGTTAAAAATATTATTGCAGTAGCTTCCGGAAAAGGCGGTGTGGGTAAGTCCACAACGACCGTTAATCTGGCATTGGCTATGGCGGCAGAAGGTGCCAGGGTGGGCATTCTGGATGCCGATATCTATGGCCCCAGTATCGGGATGATGTTGGGACTGCCCGATGGAACCCGTCCGGAATTTAAAAATGAAAAGTTCTTCATACCCATTGAGGCCCACGGTATTCAGGCCATGTCCATGGCGTTTCTTGTGACAGAAGATACTCCGGTGGTCTGGCGCGGTCCGATGGTCAGCGGTGCTCTCCAGCAATTGCTGACCCAGACACTTTGGAATGACCTTGATTACCTGTTTATCGATATGCCTCCGGGTACCGGCGACATCCAGCTGACACTGGCTCAGAAAGTACCCGTCACTGGCAGTATTATTGTGACCACACCACAGGATCTGGCTTTGATTGATGCAAAAAAAGGCATCGAAATGTTCAACAAGGTCAATATTCCGGTGCTGGGTGTAGTTGAAAATATGGCCCTGCATACCTGCTCTGAATGTGGTCATACCGAGCATCTGTTTGGTGAAGGGGGTGGGGCCCGTATTGCCGACCAGTTTGGTGTGGATCTGCTGGGTTCACTGCCTCTTTCCATGATGATTCGTGAACAGTCTGATGAGGGAGCACCGACGGTGGTTTCTGAGCCTGACTCACAGATCACCATGATTTATAGGGATATGGCCAAGCGGGTGGCCGCTGAACTGGCGTTAAAGAATGCCAACCAGCCCAAGGCGCCGACTATCTCGTTCAGTGATGATTGAGCAGGCCGGGGGAGTGTTCACTCCCCCGTTTTTCAGAAGCTTTGCAGGTGCTTACTGACTTTTTCCATAAATTGTTTTCGATCTTCCTCTGTCGTTTTGTCAATGTTATACAGCGCCAGCCACTTTATATCTTTGCACCTGGATACGGCTTTCAGTGAAAGCCTGAACATTTTTCTGGGCGGGTTGCCCACCAGGGCCATCCGCCATTGGGATGATCCCTGGGTGGTAATGATCAGAAACTTTTTAATCTGGGTCAGACCGGGTTCCAGGCCGTTGGGTCCGTAGGTTGCCACAACGCCCGGCAGCCAGACCCGGTCAAGCCAGCCTTTCAAAATCGCTGGAGGTCCCATCCACCAAGTGGGATAGACAAAGACCACCGCTTGTGCCCACTTCAGTTTGGCAGCCTGATTTTCGACCCCTTTGGTGTTGTCCCTGGTCATATAGTTGACTCTTTCTTCACAGGACATCCGTGCTTCAAAGTCAATCTCATAAAGATCCAGAGGGTGTACATTGTGTCCGGCCAGAGCTAACTGCTCACAAGCCAGCCTGAACAGTGCAGCGTTATAGCTCTGTGGGTTCGGGTGGGCATAAACTACTAAAACGTTCATTCTGACCTTATTTACTGGCAACAATCACCGCCATTTTAGTGGCTTTTATTAACAAAAGCAGTTGCAGTAAAGAAAGCGGGGAGAGGGCTACCGCCAATGATCGTCGGGCACGTATAATATCATCTGATAACATTTCTGAGGGTTGTGGTTCAGACACTTCCTTCCAGCTGCCGGAAAAATAGACCATGAGACTTTGTGATCGGGATATAGAAGCTTACCTGGACAGTGGAAAAATCATGATTGAGCCTTGTCCGGGCTCAGACAAGATCAGTGGGGTCAGTGTTGACCTGACTCTGGGCAACAGTTTCAGGGTTTTCAACGATCATGCAGCCCCCTTTGTGGACATCAGTGGCCCCAGAGAAGAGATTAATCGGGTGCTGGACTCCATCATGAGCAAGGAGATCACCCTGAATGATGGTGAAGCTTTCTTCCTCCACCCGGGAGAGCTGGCTCTGGCGGTCACCCGTGAATCCATTACCCTGCCCGGTGATATTGTTGGCTGGCTGGACGGTCGATCTTCTCTGGCGAGGCTGGGTCTGATGGTGCATGTCACCGCTCACCGCATTGACCCGGGCTGGAGTGGCCAGATTGTACTGGAGTTTTTTAATGGTGGAAAACTGCCACTGGCTCTAAGACCCGGAATGGGTATTGGTGCCATTAATTTTGAGACCATGAGTGGTACCGCAGCCCGTCCCTACAACAAACGGAAAGATGCAAAATACAAAGAACAGAAGAGTGCGGTGGCCAGCCGGATTGCTGAGGATCAATGAGCTAGCTCCCTAAACTGCCGAAAAAATAAACCCCGGGCAAGCCGGGGTTTCGGTTGTCAGCCGATATCATTTCAGCATGATTTCAGCACGGCGATTTTCCCGTCTCATTTCTTCTGTATCATTACCACGTACCGGGTAATCTTCACCTTCACCCCTTACCGTCATGTTCTCTTCAGAAATTCCTCTGCTTATCAGGTAGTCTTTTACGGCCTTGGCTCTTCTCTCAGAAAGCTCTTGGTTGTAAGAGCGGGAACCTGACTCACAAGCGTGGCCAACAATTTCGATGTGGCTGTCCTGATCCAGCTGGCCAATAAGCATGTTGAGCTTTTCCAGATCGCCCAATCTCAGCTTCGGAGAGTCAAAGTCAAAGTGAACGGTGGACATTCCTACTAAAACAGGAATGCCCATCGGGCGATCGCGCTCAGCAACAGGGTCGATCAGGGCGCAGGCTGTGCCACCTATCAGTGCACCGGCTACAAAGGCAGTACCACCGGTTGCTATATTGTAAGCCGCGCCGGGGATACCCATAACCGCTCCCCCTTTGGCTACACAGTCAGACCAATGAGGCTTCTGGGGTTGAGTCTGGGAAGAGGTGGTCGAACAACCCGCTGTCAACAGCAGAGAAAAAACGAGAGCCAACGTGCTCAGCATCCTTGCAGACATGGTACAACTCCTATCCATGGTTTTTAGAGATTGGCCTGCAAGCCAGTCGCCTGACTAAGAATAGTCTGCCGTCCTCGCTACGGGATCGTCTGGACGGTCGCTATTTCAGGTAAGGCTTCCAGAGAAGGTATGCAGTCCATTTCCTGTTGATTATAGGGAGGGTTGAGCCATGCTCCTGATGACTGTTTTTCGGTGGTTTGATTTCAATGTCAGCAACAAGCAGAAATCAGGATGTTTTTTTGACAATGAGCGGCGTTAAAGGTGTGATTTGCAGTAAGAGTGGTCACTCTTCAGAAGTTTCACTTTGAGACATTAAAAATAGCAGTGGATTTTATTGGAGTTTGCCAGCATTCAGCAGCCGATAAAGGGCAGAAATTAAGCGGTGAAAGTCGCTTATTGTTCAGCTCAGAGGGCATTCCGCCCGAAAGGCCAGATGAGGGGCATCAGTCCGACTGACCAAAACCTCAAAGAGAGTAAAAAGGCTTTGGTCAGGATAATCATTGCACAGCCCTAATTAAGTGTTCAGAGCTCTGGAAGCTACTCAGTTGTGGGCGTGCAAGTCTTCGTTAAGAGCGATAGCCGACTTGTTGGTCAGACATTCAATGGCACCAGAAATAGAATTGCGACGGAACAACAGGTCAGACTGGCCACTTAGCTGGCTGGCTTTAACGGTTTCAACCACGTTTTTCTGATCGTCCAGAACATTGACTTTGCTGCCAGCAGTCAGGTATAGACCGGCTTCGACGGTGCAACGGTCGCCCAGAGGAATATTGATACCGGCATTAGCACCGATCAGGCAGTTCTCGCCCAGGGAGACGACGATGTCGTTACCACCCGACAGGGTACCCATGGTGCTGCAACCACCACCCAGGTCAGAACCTTCGCCAATCATAATCCCGGCAGAGATACGACCTTCAATCATACTCTTGCCCTGAGTGCCGGCATTAAAGTTAATAAAACCTTCATGCATGATTGTGGTGCCCTCACCAACATAAGCGCCCAGGCGAACCCGGGCTGCATCGGCAATACGCACTCCGGCCGGGACAACGTAGTCCGTCATTTTCGGAAACTTATCCACTGAATCAACGCTGATACAGCGGCCTTCAGCACGGGCTTTTAGTTGCCGTTCAGGCAGCTCTGTCAGATCGATAGCCCCTTCACTGGTCCAGGCAACGTTCGGCAGCAAAGGAAAAATGCCTTGCAGATTCATGCCGTGGGGCTTAACCATACGATGTGAGAGCAGGTGCAGCTTCAGGTAAGCTTCAGGTGTGCTGTTAAGGGTATCGTCTGTTGCCAGAAAAGTAATGACGCGGGGCTGGTCACTTTCTTCCAGACTCAGCATCATTTTTGCCAGGGCTTCCTCACCCAGATTGACGAAAGATTCTTCCAGCGCATGACAGGTCGTACTGTCCAGCTCAACGAAGGCGTTGCCGCCGTTGTAGTCAACCAGTTCAGTAATCGCTGCAACCAGCTTTTCAGATGGGTTCAGCAGAGGCATGGGATAGAATACTTCCAGCCAGTCGCCTTTCGTATTTTTACTGCCCACACCAATCGCAAGACTGAAAAGAGTTTGGTTCATAATTCATTTCCCCTGATATTCAAATCAAATTGAAGACAGCCTATTGCAGCGGCTGCAAGTGGCTTTATTCTTCTCTTCTGCCTGGTTGAAACGGGCCAGGCGTTTTACTGAAAAAGTGCTTGATATTGCTTGTCTGAAAAGCCCAGAACTTTTTTGGAGCCTGTGTCGAGCAAGGGTCGCTTGATCATAGCGGGTTGCTCCAGCATTAACTCAATGGCTGAGGCTTCATCGACAGACGCTTTTTGCGCTTCTGGCAGCTGTCGCCAGGTGGTCCCGCGACGATTCAGCAGTGCTTCCCAGCCTAGTTCATTTGACCAGTTTTGCAGAGAAACCTTGTCCAGACCCTCTTTGCGGTAATCATGAAAGCGATATTCAATACCGGCTGCATTAAGCCACTTGCGGGCCTTTCTAATAGTGTCGCAGTTGCTGATTCCGTAGAGGGTGATCACGAGGCTAACCTGTGTTTCCGCTGTAAACAGCCATGGGCTTTAGAAACCATCTTCCGTCTTCCCGGGAGATGAAAGATTTAACGTAATAGTCGTCAAGCGGCCTAGCATACACGTCTGGGTGTCGAATTGCATGAGCCGGCCAGGTAATTCTCCAGCACAGATGATAAATACTTCTGACCATTTTGCCGACACACTATGGGAGCACTTTTTCAAAAACTTTGGGCTATTTTGTCATGCCGATTAAAGATGACTATCAATGCGGTTATATGGGTGAGCGATATGGGCAGTGCAATGAGGGAGCTATAGAAGGCAGTGACTATTGCTTTTGGCATGACAGGGATGTTGATAAATCTGGTGACAATGTCAGAGCCTTACTAGAAGAACGGGCTCGCAAAGGTACCCCGATGGAGGGGTTTTATCTGAAGGGGGCAGATCTCGATAATCTGGATCTTGTTTGTCCTGAAGGTAATAATGTTTATCAATTGATTAATAGTGACTTGAGTCGTTGTAGTCTGGTTAAAGCTCATCTCTATCGGGCAGACCTTTCCGGTTGTAATCTTCTGAAAGCGGATTTGAGTGGAGCCAATCTACATCGAACCCGTTTAATCGGATCAAACCTGCTGGGTGTTAATTTTAAGTCAGCACGAATTGAACATGTTGATTTTGGCGATGCTTTCCTGCAAGAAGAAAAAGCACATCAGGCCCGCCGGGAAGGGGATCAGCACAAGTCCAGAGAGTTGTTTGAGGAGGCCGAGGAAATAGCAAGGAATATTCGCAAACATTGTGAAGCACAGGGGTTATTTCATAATGCTGGTGAGTTTTTTTACCGGGAAATGACCTTAAACCGCTACCGGTTTCCCTGCTTCTCATGGCGCAGGACGGCTTCAAAGGTTGTCGACTTGCTCAGTGGCTATGGCGAAAAGCCCGAAAGGTTGGTTCTGTTTTCAGTCTCATTTATTGTCTTCTTTTCTCTGTTTTATTTCTTACTGGGCATTGAGGACAGTGGGGTAACGGTCCGGTATCAGTCGGGCCAGCCTCTTTATAACAATCTGGTCAGCTGGCTGGAAACGCTGTACTTCAGTGTGGTGACCTTTACGACACTGGGCTACGGCGATCTCAACCCTGTCGGTCTTTCTAGACTGTTCGCAGCCATTGAAGCCTTCATTGGCAGTTTCACGCTGGCACTTTTTGTTGTTGTTTTCGTAAAAAAAATGACCCGCTGAAGTGAGCCGTCACTGGCCGTAAAATCTTCAGCGATCATATAGCTTCTGTCGTCTTTTTTCAGGTGCAATAGGCTTCCATTTCGTCTGGGTCGCAACTGATAGCAGCGTGTGTTTCTCCCTGGAGTAATGCCTTGAACTGGTTACGGTTCATATGAATCAGTTCCCGGTGGTTACCAGACTCAAGATACAGATCCTGTAATGAATTCAATTCGTCATCCCAACAGGTGGTCATGCCGTAAGCACTGCCGATAGCTGGAACCGAACCGTCCTCACAGTCTGGAAAAAGGTGTTTCAATTCCTGTTCTGACACCAGATTCAAGTGGCGATCCAGCTTGGCGTTGATCCAGCGCAGCATGAGTTTGTTCATAGAGGGCATGACGGCGATGACATAACCCTTGGTGTCCCTGAGAACAACGGATTTTGTCATATTCTTAACTGGAATACAGGCGGAGTGGGCCGTATTCATCGCTCTCTCTGAGTATGGGTGGGACACAAGTTCGTATTCCGCATTATGTTGGTTTAGAAACATGTGCAGTTTCCGGGCGATGCTCATCTTCAAGTCCCCGCACGAAGGTTAGAAAAATCGGAATAAAAAATAATAAGACTACGCCCAAGTGTACATGGATTATTTCAGAGTGCTCTGCTTATGGAGCTAAATAGTAAGATGAAAATTATATATAAAAGTCAATTGTAATCCGTTTCTACTCTTTAACGAGCGCTTTGCAGTTTGAATGGCTCGACAGATTTTACAAAAATTATGTGCGACCGAAGGCGACTGATCCGGGTGTCGTCTTATCGGACGCAAATCCATCGAAATGAGTTGATCAGGCCTTAATGGAATATCACTAGCGGTTGGCTTATCGTCATTCAATCAGTATCATTTGCGCGTTTCTGACCCCTGACTGATTTGAAAATTAAAGGAAACTATAGTGAATTTCTCTGGACTGAGAAAACCTTCCCTGCTTGCCGGGGCAGGGTTGTTTGCTCTTCCGCAGAGCTCGTTTGCGGCAGAAGAGTTGTTGAGGATGACAACGCACCCCATTGCCTGGTTGTGTGTTGTCATTTTTATCCTGGCTTATGTGGCCGTGATGGCAGAAGAGAAGTTGCATCTTAAAAAGTCAAAGCCGGTCATTCTTGCTGCCGGTATCATCTGGGCCCTCATTGCCTGGCTGGCCACCGGAGAGGGTGTGTCCCACGAGAGTTTATCTACAGCGGTCATGCATGATCTGGAAGAATATTCGGCCATGTTCTTATTCCTGCTGGTGGCGATGACTTACATCAATGCTATGGAAGAGCGTCAGGTATTCGATTCACTTCGCAGTTGGCTGATCCGTAAGGGCTTCAGTTATCGTCAGCTCTTCTGGGTGACTGGGTTTCTGGCATTCTTTATCTCGCCCGTTGCCGATAACCTGACGACGGCTTTGTTGATGGGAGCGGTCATTATGTCCGTCGGGGGGAGTCCTGCTTTTGTCACCATGGCAATGATCAATGTGGTTGTAGCATCCAATGCCGGGGGAGCTTTCAGTCCCTTTGGTGATATTACAACGTTGATGGTGTGGCAGGCTGACAAGGTTGAGTTTTTCACATTCTTCTCATTATTTATCCCTTCAGTAGTGAACTTTATTATTCCGGCGACCATCATGAACTTCTTTATTGATAGTGGCCGACCGGCTGCCCTCGAGGATCATGCAGGTATTCGACGGGGTGGATTGGGTGTCTGTGCGCTGTTCCTGATCACGATTGCGCTGGCAGTTTCTTTTGAAAACTTCTTCGGACTACCTCCCTTTATGGGCATGATGACCGGACTTTCTCTATTGATGTTCTACACCTATTTTCTGCAATTGAGAGGGTTGACCAGCAGTCGACCTATTCCTGTGATGGACGACGAGCAAAAGGAAGATCTGGATATTTTTAAACGGGTTGCCCATGCCGAGTGGGATACCCTGCTGTTCTTCTTTGGCGTTATCTTCTCTGTAGGGGGACTGCGTTATTTGGGTTATCTGGAAGTGATTTCCGAAAGCATGTACACCGGCGTAGGACCCACCTGGACGAATATTGCAGCCGGGGTCTTCTCTGCCATTCTGGATAACATTCCAGTCATGTTTGCCATCCTGGGTATGAGCCCTGAAATGGACGTATTTCAGTGGCTGCTGATTACCCTGACCGCAGGGGTGGGTGGAAGCTTACTGTCAATAGGCTCTGCTGCAGGCGTTGCTCTGATGGGAACTGCTAAAGGCCGATATACTTTCCTGAGCCATTTGAAGTGGAGCTGGGCCATTGCCCTGGGATATGCCGCGAGTATTGCAACTCACTTTTTGGTGAACGGTTAAAAGCAAAGATGCAGGGTGACTCTGTTCTCATTGCTTCAAAACAGGGTCTCCCTGATAAACAATGTAGGGTGAGCAGCTGCCTGATGTAAGGATATTAACAATTGCCTTATGACGGGCACCAGATGTGGGTGCTCGCCCGCTATTGTTAATAGGCATCACAAGATCGTCAGGTTCAATATCATACTTCTCGAACCATGCCAGATCCTGCTCTGCATCGGGAGAGAAGGCCAGTTCAGCAAAGTCTCCCTTTACTTCGGTAATGAGCATTGTTCCCCTAACAGGCTGGTAGTAACAGCTGATAGACTCCAGGGGATTGGCGCAGCCGACTAGCAGAATGGGCGGGAGTGCCCATGCCACGATGCGAAGAGATGTTCTGGAATAAGCAGAGCGTTTCAAAACTGAAGCTCCTTGTTCTCTTTATCAGGAGCATTCTCTTTCTTTCAGAGAACCTCCCGCAGTTATGAGTTATGGTTACCGTGAAAAACCTTCAGTCTCTGCGATCATTGATCATAAAGCTGATTTCACCCGAGTGAGAAGCTTGCGGCTTAATGAAACATCCGAATCAGTTTGTTAATTATTACACCAGCTTAACGGCTTTGAAAACTTCGTTTAGAGTATCGGTGCCTATTATTGCCAGTATCGGGATGCTCCGGAAAAACTGCTAACCCCCGGTAAAGAGCGAGAGTCAGATCAGATCGTAATCAATCAGCAGATAACCAGCGCAAAGCCATTGCCACGAAATCGACTCAATGATGGTTGTTTCTACCTCATAACCCAGTCTGTTATCAGGCGATCAATCTGATCCATCATAGTCGCTTATGCTGGCAATATCTGGAGTGTCAGATCATGGGTTGAGGTCGTTGTCCCGATCCTGGTCCACATCAACAGATGTGCGTTTTCGATGTCTTTTGCGCTTCGTTAGGGTTTGAGCATTTTTGCAGATTGTCCCGCATTGCCGAGACTGGCCACCCTCACCGACCACTATGACCTCACAGGTTGTTTTTTGCCCTCTGTGAGTGTTTCTTTTGTGGATTGCCATGGCTCTGATATTCTCACAGACCGTTCCGCATGGTCGCTGCTGGCCATCCTCCCCGATCACGTTCACTATGCAGGTTTGTTGTCCGGTGTGACCTCTGTTTTTGTGAATTGACAGAGCTTGAGCATGCTTAAAAACCTTTCCGCATGGTCGCTGCCGGCCATCCCCCTCGTCCACTGTTAGATCACAGGTTTTTTCCCCGGAGTGGTATCTACTTCTATGGCATGCTTGAGATCGAGCATTCTTGAAGATCGCCCCGCATGGCTTCGGCTGACCATCCTCACCGATCATAGTCACGTCGCAGGTTTGTTGCCCGCTATGTTTTCTGCTTTCTTGATTCGGCAGTGCTTGTTGACAGTGGGTGGCTCCTCTGCAATGAGCTACTGCCGGGGTTCGAAATGCGCCTGTCTGGGAAAGATGACGTGGGCTTTGACCCAGTTGGGATGATCCTGTTGCCTGTTGTGTTTCTGACGTTCTCATTGAGTATGTGAAATCGGTATACGCGCAGGAAACCCCGATTTCTTCGAGAAGAATGTGATTACCAAGATTGAGTAACCCGTTAACTATAACCAAATCATCATTGGAGACAGACGAACTTCCATGTATTTGCGCAGCTTCACTGATTGGCCCGGTTAGGTCAATGTGTGCTGCCGATGCTCTCACCGAGTGTTCATGGTTGCGGTTATTTGTCGGTTTGCCACTAATGCCACATGGCTGTGGCTGATGTGCCTGTGACTGAGAGGGGCGGCCAGATATACCAGAAGGATTATTCAATAATTCAAAAAGTGACTTTTGTTGAGAATATATAGCCTTTGCAAAATCAAAATGATCTATACGACTATGTTTTTTTTTATTGTGTAAACGTGGGCATGAGCTTTTTTCGGGTGTTGCTCCTGTTTGGGCTGCTGAACTTACCAAGGACTTCAGCGGTGATCCAGCGGGTTCTCTGTTATTGGATGATGGTCGGTATTGGCAAGCTCCATTACAGGGATGGATGAAACAATTTAAACTTAAAGTATGGAGGTGTTGGTTTGGATCTCCATTGTCGCCGCCAGAGTGCGAATCTGGGGGGGTAATGAAAGAGCTTGCAGGCTGGCTGCGGGCTCCGGTAGCTTTCTGGCTGGGTGATTCTGATGACTGTTGTTGGTTAGGTCCGGAGCCAAACATCATAGTGATTGTCGCAAAGGGATGGTCCTGACATGCCTCCTGCTGTTCAATGGGTTTAAACAGTGCTGAATCGGGGTTCCAGTAGCTCTTTAAAAGCCAACTGACAGTGACAACCGCGTCAGCAACTTCTAAAGGTAGTCGTGAATAGGGATTGGAGCTCAGAGAGGCATCTTTGGTTGTCAGGATCAGTTTGTAAGCAACCAGCAGAGGAGTGGCGTAAAGCCATTGCCACGAAACAGACTCTATAAGGGTCATTTTTACCCCGTAACCGTCTGGACTGTATGCTTTGTTATCTGGTGGTGAATCTGTTTCTGTGTAGTCGTTTTTGCCGACAGCGTCTGATGGGCTGCCCAGCCATACATATCGGTCACGTTTTATAGAAAAGCTCTGGTTTGGAAAAACTTCATTCTGTTCAAGCTCGACAATAAAAACTCTTGTCAACGCTTCAGCATGACAGACGGCAGACAACGAAAGTAGCAGCAACAGAAACGCTGCACAGAGTGAGTGTTTAATAATTCTATTCTTGCATTCTGGCTTTCAGAGAGGAAGGATAGATCACCTCATGAAAGAGGGTGTCGCAAAACTCTGGTTCCTGGTCTGGGACATGGGAATCAGAATTGGGCGGGATATAAAAAAGCCCCCGCAGACAGGGGCTTTACGCTGATCAGCTGTTCGCTTTGTCAGGATTGAAATGCTCGCGCATTTTTTGAAGGAGATAGTAGAACAATGGGATCATTATTGTGCCAAATACGGTGGCAGCGATCATTCCAGACATCACAGTCGTGCCAATGATCCTTCGGCTGGCGGCACCTGCGCCACTGGCAAATACCAGAGGCAGTACTCCCAGAATGAAAGACAGGGCTGTCATCAATACGGCACGGAAGCGCAGTTCGGCGGCGTTGGTTGCAGCATCGAAGATGCTCTTGCCTGATTGCCTCTGTGCCATGGCAAATTCTACGATCAGAATCGCTGTCTTTGCAGCAATACCAATCAATAGCACCATACCTATCTGAGCATAAATATCATTGGCCATGGAGGGGATCAGTAATCGGAAGAGGTTTATCCCGACAATGGCACCAAAAGCCGCTATGGGAACTGCCACGATGATCGCCAGCGGCATAGTCCAGCTTTCATACTGTGCTACCAGGAACAGGTAGACAAACAGGAAGGCCAGGGCAAACAGCAGAGGAGCTACGCTACCGGCTTCAATTTCCTGTAGAGACTGTCCGGACCACTCAAAGGTGTAACCATCGGGCAGCGTCTTGGCCAGATCTTCCATGGCAGTGATGGCATCACCTGAACTAAAACCTTGATTGGCCTTGCCACTGATGCTGGCTGAGCGGTAAAGGTTATAGTGGTCGATGCTGCTGGGGCCAAGAATCGGCTTCAGTGAGGCAACGGTTGTCAGAGGCACCATCTGGTCATTCAGGTTTCTGACAAAGAACTTGCTCAGGTCTGAAGGGTTGGCGCGATACTCGCTTTCTGCCTGCAGTTTAACCTGGTAGGTTCTACCGAACTTACTGAAGTCATTGACATACAGGGAGCCCAGCTGGGTTTGCAGTGTCATGAAAATTTCAGACAGTGGAATGCCTTGTGCTTTAGCTTTGTTGCGATCTACCTCAAGGTAGTATTGGGGGACATTAGCACGGTAAGTACTGAATACCTGAGTCATCTCGGGGCGCTGGTTTGCCTGATAAATCAATCCATTCAACACCTGACCAAGCTCCTGTGGGCTGCGGCCAAGAGTATCCTGAAGCCTGAAGTCGAAACCACCGGAAGATCCAAGACCGGGAATGGGTGGGAAGGCAAAGGCCATGACCTGTGCTTCCGGTAGCGTCCAGAGCTTGCCCTGTATCTTTCTCAGCACTACCTTCTGGTTTTGCATGACGCCCGGGCGATCTTTCCAGTTGTTGAGAACAACAATTGCCATGGCGTTGTTGGAGTTGGAGCCACCCATGATGCTGAAGCCGGAAACGCTGATGACACTGTCAACATCGGGTTCGGTACGAATGATGTTGGTGACGTTCTCCATAACGGCTTCTGTTCTGTTCAGGGACGCCGCGTCTGGAAGCTGAACATCAACCACGAAGAAACCCTGATCTTCATCCGGAACAAAACCGGATGGTGTGCTGTTGAACAGGAAACCTGTAGAAGCCATCAAGATGGCAAAGAGTCCAATCCCCAGAATGCCTCTTCTCAGCAACAGGGTAACCCAGCTCTTGTAGCCACCGGTCAGTCGCTTGATAAAGTTATCAATCGGAACCAGCCACTTGATGTGCCCCATCTTGCCTTTTTTCAGCAAAGTGGCGCACAGGGCCGGACTCAATGTCAGAGCGTTGATGGAAGAAATCACAACAGCTACCGATATGGTGACTGCAAACTGTGAATAAAGCCCGCCGGTAATGCCCGGCATAAAGCCTACCGGCACGAATACCGCCAGCAATACCAGAGTGGTTGCCACAATGGGGCCCGATACTTCCTTCATGGCCTGGCTGGTGGCTTCGACCGGGTTCATTCCCTCCCTGGTGATTAATCGTTCAACGTTTTCAATGACGACAATGGCGTCGTCCACAACCACGCCTATCGCCAGAACAAGACCGAAAAGTGTGATGGTGTTGATTGAAAAACCGAGGGCTTTCATGATGGCGAAAGTACCAATCAGAGAGACCGGGATTGCGATTGCAGGGATCAGTGTTGCCCGCCAGTTTTGCAGGAACAGGAATACAACCAGCACGACCAGAGCCACAGCCTGAAGCAGAGTAATGACGACTTCCTTAATGGACTGGTCAATAAACTGGGTGGTGTCAAACTTGATTTCATACTCGATACCTTCCGGCATGCGAGTAGCCAGTTCAGCTATGGTCTCTTTTACGCCTTTTGCCACATCCATGGCGTTGGCATCAGGTTGCTGATAGATAACCAGAAAAGCGGTGTCATCATTGTTAAACTTGGCGACGCCATCGTAACTCTGGGAGCCCATTTCAACCCGGGCGATGTCCTTGATGCGAACATACGAGCCATCAGAGTCGGCCTTGATAATGACGTTGCCGAACTCTTCAGGGTCACTCAGACGTCCCTGGGTTTTTATAGTGTAGGTAAACTGTTGGTCTGGCTGGTTAGGTGCCTGACCCAGTTTACCGGCAGCGACAATAACGTTTTGTTCATTCAGTGCGTTGGATACGTCTGATGTCGTGATGTCCAGGGATGCCATACGTTCAGGATCAAGCCAGATGCGCATGCTGTAGACCAGTGAACCCAGAATGTCGGCAGAAGCGACGCCGTTGATACGCGCCATGGGTTCTTTCAGGTAGTTGTTGGCGTAGTTATTAAGGTAAACGCCGTCGTACTCCGCTTTATGGGAGATCAGGTTGATACCCATCAGCATACTTGAAGATTTTTTGCTGACGGTGACACCGGTTCTTCTGACATCTTCGGGAAGCGATGGCTCAGCCACCGCTACACGGTTCTGGACGTTTACCAGGGCCATGTCCTGATCAACACCTGAATCGAAGGTGACGGTTATGCTGGCGCTGCCATCGTTACCTGCAGAAGAGTTGATGTAGAGCATGTCCTCTACACCGTTGACCTGTTCTTCAATGGGGCGGATGACGGCTTCTTCTATGGTCTCTGCATCGGCTCCCGGGAATACCGCACTGATATTAACCTGAGGAGGTGTGATTTCCGGAAACTGAGCCACTGGCAGGGTCAGCATGGAAATCATACCCACCAGTGTAATGACGATCGACAGGACAAAGGCAAACTTGGGCCTGTGAATAAAAAGCTGACTGATCATCGCAGTTACCCTTGTTTGTTAGTCTGGCTGCCCTGCTCTTGATCAGGCTTTGGCTGGGCTTCAATGCCGCCTGTCTCAGGATCAATCGTGACGGTGGTGGGAGTCACTTTAGCACCTGGACGAACTTTCTGAAGGCCTTCAACGATGATCTTTTCACCGGCTTTAAGCCCGGAGTTCACAACCCACATTGGGCCTAAGCGACGTCCCAGTTCTACCTGACGGGTTTCAACTGCGTTATCAGCATCAACGACCAATACAAAGCGACCGGACTGATTTTCCTGAACGGCAGACTGAGGAATGATCGGATGTTCGGTCTTGTTCCTGCCTTCTACGATCAGGGTGACGTATAGACCCGGTAGTATGATGCCCTGAGGATTTGGGAATACTGCACGCAGGGTCAGGGTTCCTGTGGTTTCATCGACACTGGTGTCTGCGAAGTTGAATGTACCCTTGTGATTGTAATCGCTGCCATTGGGCAGGCGCAGGCTCATTTCAAAGTCCTGCTTTTCGGCAGCCCGGTTGCCAGAACTTTCCTGTAAGCGGCTGATGAATTGTTGCTCATTGACCTGGAAGTTGACATAGATTGGGTCAATGGAAGTCAGAGTCGCCAGAGGTTCACTGCCGGGTCCTACCAGATTACCCACGCTGTAATGGGTGCGGCCGATCTGTCCTTTGAAAGGTGCTAAGATTTTGGTGTAGCTGAGATCCAGTTTGGCCGTATCCAGTTGGGCTTCAGCCGCCTGAACAGAGGCTTCTGCCTGAGCTTCTTTGCTGGTCTGGGTATCCAGGTCAGCCTGGCTGATGTAGCCTTTCTTGTGAAGATTCTTGCTGCGTTGCAGGTCTTTCTTGGACTTGTTCAACTCTGCTTTAGCGCTGGCCAGATCAGCCTCGGCTTTTTTGAGGTTGGCGATATAGGGTTTGGGGTCTATCACGAAAAGCAGCTGATCTTTCTCAACGGTCTGTCCTTCAATGAAGTCCCTCTGAGCGAGAAAGCCTTCTACTCTTGCTCTCAGGTCGACAGTGTTGACAGCTTCTGTTCGGGCAACGTATTCATTGTAATCGCCAACAGGCCGCTCCGTTACGTTGATGACGGAAACAGCGGGAGGAGGTGTTTTTCTTTGTTCCTGCTCTTGATCACAGCCAGTCAGGGCTAGAACGGATGCAACAAGCAAGCCGAAAGGGAGCAGGGATCGTTGTCTATTTTTGATGATCGATTTCATCGATGGCTCCGAGAGAAAGAGTCTCAAGTTCAGGTTTCCAGCCCACGGTCAGAGTCTTGTGGTATGAGCGTGCCGATTCGGGGGACCTCTCCGCAAAGCAATACACAGGCAAGTCTGGTCTGAAAATTGTCTCAGCTGCTTGCACAGGACCTGATTCAGACATGATACAGCGAGTATTCACCTGTCTTATATTCAGTGCAACAGCGACCTTCGAGTCTCAGAGAAGCTGGATATAAACGTTATCTTTTGGGCGTCTATATTCCAAATCATCCGTTTTTCTGTCGCTGGCGCAGTATTCGTACTGTGCAGAGCTGAGCATGCTCATGTTGGAAAATAAGTGGGTATTGTACTCGGCTAAAGACTGATTCCTACTACTAAATTAAAAATCAGACACTTGTTTACAGGACGTTTACTTCTATTGCAAATAAAGCTTTTTACAGAGTGCTTACTGACTCTAACCCCAAGATATATATGGGCTTCAATACACTGAAGCCGTTGTTTAAACACTGAAGGTTTTCAACAAAGAAGGAATCAATTGAAACGAAAGTCTTCCAGAATATTGAGTGCTGTTTTTTGCTTCAAGACGACTTGTTGGTTCATGACGGTTTATTGATTATGAGGCACGGGTCAGCTGACAGACAATCTGTAAATTTTGTACCCTGTGCTGTACCTTTAACCCCGCTTTTCCCCCTGCGGGGTCTTTTTTATTGAGGAGCTGCCAATGAGTAATGAAAATCTAGAGCTTCTGTTGATAGACGATGATATCGAACTCTGTGAATTGTTGATCGAGTACCTGGCTACAGAAGGGTACTCTGTACACGCAGTTCATGATGGTGAGTCAGGTGCTCATGCTGCTCTTTCAGGGGATTATCAGCTGGTACTGCTGGATGTTACCCTGCCAAAACTGAATGGCTTTGAAGTCCTGAAAAAAATCCGTCACACGTCTGATATTCCGGTATTGATGCTGACGGCTCGTGGTGATGATGTTGATCGCATCATTGGGCTGGAAATCGGAGCTGATGATTACCTGCCCAAACCATATAACCACCGTGAACTGGTAGCCAGGATCAAGGCCATTCTGAGAAGGGGCAGAACGCCGGGTGCTGAAGTCGGTAACAAAGTCCTTTCTATTGATGATATCACTCTGAATCTGGCAAACCGTGAAGCCAAGATGGGTGAAACACTGCTTGAGCTGACGGCTACTGAATTTATGGTCCTCAAGTCACTGATTGAAAAAGCTGGCGAATTGATTTCCAGAGATGAGCTGACGCAAATCGCATTGAACCGTCGTCTGACACTTTATGACCGTGCGATTGATATGCACGTGAGTAACGTGCGCAAGAAAATTGGTACACGTCCAGATGGCTCACCCAGAATTAAAACCGTCCGTGGTGCCGGCTACTTCTACATCAGACCATGATTATTCAAATCCGGAGAATGCTGGTCTGGCCATTTCAGAGTCTGTTCTGGAAGCTGTTTCTGTGGTTCTGGCTAACCATGTTGTCGATGATGGCAGCCATGGTTATAGCGGTGGCCATAACGGTAAATCCCTCGGATTTCCTGTCCGAGCGCAGAGAGCTTTTTCGTGAACTGGAGATCGTCTCCAGAAAAGTGGAGCGCATGGCTTCTGGCTGGGCGCCTCATACTCCTTTTCCTCAGTTCAGCGGAAGTTATTTTTACCTTTTTGATCCTGCCGGTGAAGTGGTGGGCAGACGAGCCGCTCCGGATGAACTGATGTCCGCTTATGACCGAACCCATGATCGCACTGAACCTACCATCACTTTCAGAAGTGGTGTCGTGGTGGTGGGCCCCAGAAAAGTCTGGATTGGACGGATACCCTATGACCTGTTTCTGACCAAGGAAATGCCAAGATTAGTTCACTGGCGAGTCACCAAGGTTCTTTCCCAGCAATGGCATTTGGTTATCATTGCTCTGGCTGTCAGCTTCCTGCTTTGCATCATGCTGGCGCGCTACCTGGTCGTCCCTATCAGACGATTGCAGGTAACCTCCAGAAAGCTGGCGAAGGGAGAGCTCTCTGCCAGGGTGGAAGCCTCTGTGAGACAGAGAGGTGATGAGTTGGGAGAGTTTGCCCGTGATTTTGATCACATGGCAGAACAGTTGGAGACGCTGGTCAATAACAAGGAAATTTTGCTGAGAAATGTCTCTCACGAGTTACGCTCTCCGTTAACCCGGTTGCAGATTTCTCTGGCACTTGCCCGAAGAAAAACACCTGAAGCTGAGGCGGAACATGGGCGAATAGAAAGAGAAATCGAGCGTCTTGATGAGTTGATTGGTGAGATTATCCGTTTCTCCCGTATTCAGCATGGTCTGAGTGAAATGGCCTGTGAGCGGGTCAATCTGGAGCAGCTTATCGAGCAATTGGTGGATGACGGTAACTTTGAAGCTCAGGCTCAGAATAAAGGTGTCGATCTCATTAAGAGCCAGCCTATTGAGATTGTTGGAGTGCGTGACTGGCTCAGCAGTGCTGCTGAAAACATCATCCGAAATGCCATCCGATTCACTCCTCAGGGCAGTGATGTTGAGGTGACATTGGAACAATATCGTCGAAATGTAATCATCAAAGTGCGGGATAAAGGTCCGGGTGTTCCCGAAGATGCACTGGAATCCATGTTCGAACCTTTTTTCAGGGTGGATGAAACCCGTGGCAAGGAAAATGATGGGTTTGGACTGGGGACTGCTATAGCGATGAGCGCTATAGCTAATCACGATGGCGCAATCTTCGCCAGAAATGCTCATCCGGGTCTTGAAGTAACAATCAGGATACCCTTGGATCATAAGCACAATGTCTAATTGGGATCGGTCATAAATCAGTCAAATTGCAAGAGTCAAATAGAAACGCTGGGAAAGCTAATGGCTTCTCGCTCGGCTTCCATGTTTAAGACCAGCGCCAGTTGATCAGTGGTACACGCTTCCAGACAGGAATAGTGAAAAAGTAAAGGATAATGCCAGCCAGATCGGCAATCAGATCAGCCCAGGAAAAAAAGCGGTATTCCGTTTGTAATTGCAGCAGCTCAATGAGAAGACCGTAGGCCATCAAGCCACTGACTTTCGATAAGTTGAACGACTGGCTTGGAAGGCTGGCATCGATCAGAAAACCTAACAACAGGAAAGCCGCAAGATGTTGAAGCTTATCGTTCACATCGGTAAGTGGGACTTTATCCAATGGCAATAAGGACAAAACTACAATAGATATCATGGCCAGCAGGAGGCCAGTCCTGGCCAGTGTTGTGTAATGATTTCTGATCAATGTTACCAAGGTGTCCTTCCTGTCGATTCGTAGAAATGGATAGGGACTTATTTTCTGTGACGATTTGAATACCCTTTTCGTGCCTGTTTGTTGGCAATGGTTCGTTTTCTGATAATACTATTTTTTGTTAAAGTTACCTTTAGATCATCAGGTATCTCTGCTTCGCTCCATTTTCCCGGTTTTAGTCCATCCAGTGTCCAATCGCCTATACGGTAACGTATCAATCTTAGGGTAGGGTAGCCAACCGCTGCGGTCATGCGCCGAACCTGTCTATTACGTCCCTCACGAATAGTCAGTTCCAGCCAGCGGTCAGGAATGGACTTACGCTCTCTTATGGGTGGTACTCTTGGCCAGATTGCTGGTGCTTCAATGATTCTGGCTTTGGCAGGAAGCGTCAGACCATCTTTGAGTTCAATGCCTTTTCTCAGTTTCTCCAGTGCCTTTTCATTGGGTATGCCTTCTACTTGAACCCAGTAGGTTTTCTCCATCTTGTGCAGGGGCGAGCTAACCTGATGCTGAATCTGTCCATTGTTAGTTAGCAGCACCAGTCCCTCGCTATCTCTGTCCAGGCGACCAGCAGGATAAACATCGGGAATGGAGAGGTAGTCCCTGAGTGTTGGGCGCCCTTCTGAATCGGTGAATTGTGTCAGCACATCGAAAGGTTTGTTAAACAGAATCAGCCTGGGGGTGGTAGTATGTTCTTTTTTATTCCTTATGGAGCCGGGGGGCTGGTAGGGGCGACCTGACATCTGGCTGAGTCTCGTTAGCTTTGGCTGGTATTGCAGATTATAAAGTTATTGAAACAGAACAAAAGCCCTCAAGTCAGCTCCACACTGAATACTGACTGAGACGCTGTAAACGTTTGACAGGATTAACTGCGAGATGGCCTCTCTCGTCTGGTGTCTTAGAGCAAACCAGCTTTATTTATCGAGTTAGGCAGCCCAAGTTTTAACCGCCAATCGTTTTCATCAAAATGCCTTTTAGGACAAACCCCAGAACACCCAAGCATAAAGCGCCAAAAAGAATGAATGTGCCAAATTTTCCCGCTTTCGACTTTTTAGCCAGATCGTAGACAATAAAACCCATAAACAACACCAGAGCTGTCAGGAGGGCTTTCATCATCAGGCTTTCAAAACTGTCTATATCCATACTTCACTCCAACGAATAAGCTTGCTCATTCTATCTCTGGTGGATTCTATGTCTACACTGAAATAAGAAGAACAGGCCGTTCTGTACATAAAGTGCCGTTCAGCTGGAAAGAATACAGAGTGTCACAGCGATAATGAGCCATTGATCAGGGAGTGCATGGCTGTTACTTAGCCAATAGGAGAGAACCTCATGGCTTCCCGCATCAGGTTAATCGATGTCACCAAGCTTAAGAAGTCGTCCTGGCTTGTTCAGCAGGAATCCGAAGCTGTAGTAAAGACCGCTAAAGCAGGCATTAATCGGCAGAAAGACTTTATGGACTCTGTTGGTATGGATAAAAAGAGACTCCGTGAGTTTATCAATAGTGATGCCTGGCCCACCCATTTCAAGCACAAAGCCCGTCAGGAGTTGATCAAATTCAACGATGAGCTAAAGAGTGATCTTTCTCACGAAGCATCATTGAAACGAAAAGAACTCAGGCAGGCTAATCGACTGTTGAAACCCAAGACAAAATCGAGATCCTCAGGCAGAAGGCATAGGACCGGATTTGTTTAATTGTTTGCAAAGAGCTGCTGGACCGGGCAAAAAAGATTGGGTGCTTTTTTACTGAATATTAATATGGATGACAGGGGCGGCTTTTCATGGCTACCGTTAATGGAGTTAACAGTAATAACAATATTAATGTTGTTGATTCTTCCGAGCTTAGTCAGCAGGACTTTATTTCGGCTGTCTACCTTGAGCGCGGGAATATGCTGGATGCGGAAGTCCGCAGACTGGTCGGTGAGATAGAAACTTCCAACCAGCTGCTGACTAGCGTCAATAATCTGATCAATAAATCCAACATAGCTCAGTATGGCACCAGCCAGTACACGCAGACCACCTGGACCACCAACGGTAACAACATCGTGCTGGATAATGGATACGGTATTGCTATCCGGCCGGATGCTAATGGCAATACTACATTTACTTTGGTGGATGCTGAAGGTAATCAACTCAATTATCAGAATCAGACACTGGTGCCTGTTGCTCAGGGCTCTATTACGGATGCCAGTCAGGTGGGTATACCTGTTATGAATGATATGACTATGGTGCTGGATGATGGTACTGAGATTACCTTTCAGACATCCTCTCCCGGAACCCCCTTTGATCCCTCCAGTTTGTCAGGAGGTCTTGCGGATATCACCGGAATGACGATCACAAGGGGGAATCAAGGGCTCACAGTAACAAATTTGAATACGGCAAATCCTGTTATTGGTACTCCAAACCTGAATGGCACCACTCTGGATGCGGCCAGTAACGATGGTTATGTACTGCTCGAGGCGGGCGGGCTTCATTCCTGGGAGTATGACGGAGTGAATACCAACCAGATGACTCGACAGGATCCGAATGATCCCAGCGCTTCGCTCAGTGGCTACGCAGCACGTAAAGTTGCTTTCCAGAACAGTTTTACGAATGAAGTGACCGGTGGTATGCCTGCATTGACTAAAGAAGAGCGTGATATTCTCAGTAACCTGTTGAAGATCAATTACACTGATGCCAGTGGAAAGGGCCACCTTACACCAGAGGAATGGGCTTCGCTGAAGACATCACTCAACGCTGCAAAAGAAAATCTGACAGGAAGTAACCAATTGCAGACAGTCCAGTTACAGCGCGCGATGGCTACTTATAATCAGAACTATGATGCGATATCCAACTCTCAGAATAAAATCTATTCACTGCTGAAAGATATCATCAATAATTCGAAATGATGGATCACTCAAGGCTGATACCAATGTGACTGATTCCTTCATTTCTGGCCAAAGCCCTGATCTGTTTCATAACGTCCGGGCTTTGTTTGCTTTTGCTGGTTTGATCCAGCACTTCTTCAATAAACGCTATCTGTTGCTGATATAGCTCATGCTGTTCAACATACTGTTGGAGCTCAATCCCTTTAAGCTCTTCAGCTTCTGTATACTTTATGAATTTACCAATGGTGCTCAGTGAGAGTGTCAGGGCACTGGCTGTCTCTGCAGCATCAGGCTCCATAGCACAGTTAACCGCACAAATCGTACTGATAACACTGTCGTAGGCTGGAATGGTGCCAAACATCTCCCACTTATCAAGATCAGGTACATTCGGTTCAAGTTTCTCCAGCAGACGCTCAAAGTTTTTGGCTGACTGGTAGCCTGCGACGTTATCCCAGAGCATATTCAGACAGTGTCGAACGTCCTCAGGGTGACCAAACTCTGTGAGTTCAGCAAACAGGGCAAAATTGGGCCAGCTTCTTTCACAGACGGCGGTTGTTAGCGTTATGAGCTTCCAGGCTGGAAGTTTATCAAGCTGACGCAGGAACTGAGCGTATTGTCTATGTGTGTTCAAAGTGAAATCTCAGGCCAGAATATCTGGACAGGGATTCTAGCGGTATTCCCCCTGGAAGGCACTGCTGAGAAGGAATTCTGGAGTCATAAAGTGCTGTAGCTATGCATTGTAGTCCGTTATCAGAGCTGCCACTTGAAATTAACGGTGAAGGAATCCAGATCATAATCGGAATTAAGTTCAATCATGGAATTATCAAACATACAAGTTTCTGCTTTGACATTGCTGCTGAATCGAACCTTGCCACAGTCTCCAAATTCGAACTCGGTTTTTTCCTTGATGAATTCCATACCTTCCTTGATGGGTCTGGCAACACCAATGTATTCGAGCCCCAGAAATGCAGCACTGGCAGCAGCCTGTTCAGCCAGCTTTTTGGGATCGGAAGCGGCCTTGTACACAAAAGCACTGACTTCTTTCTGATTGATTCCGGACTTTTCCCGAATAGACAACTCAGGCATTCTATTGACGCTTTTTGAGCGGTTGATGGTTCTGGTAGAGAAAGGGTCAATCATTGAAACATCATGCGAGTAAGCTGTACTGTAATGAGAAACTTCAGAAAGGTAATGAGCTTCTGAGTCCGACATTGCCAAAACTGGGAATAGAGTCATCACCAGGCATGACCCCCACTTGCAACATGCATTACAGCTGTTTAAAGACTTGCTTCCATCCATGGTGCTAATCCTTAGTAAGCGCCGAAAACACTTCCATCGAAATTATACTGCCAGTCTATACACCATGCTGGCAAGAGAAAGACCCTTGTAAAGTAAGTTAAGCATGCTCAGGCTAAGGTGCCTTGTATTTCCTGTTTAATATAGCGACATAATATATTTATGTTCTGTCATTATTATACTGTGAAATAATCGCTTCAGAATGGCCATGATGAACGGTGTAAAAAAGAAAATCACTTCGTAATCCATTCCTTGTTTATTGGGGCCACTAATAAGCTGTCTTTGTTTCCATTTATCTGGCTCTATCGGCTGTAGGTTGGTCATCTTGAGCCCGTTGCGGGCTCTTGATCATAAATGACAATGGTGTGTGTATGGGGTTTGTTGTTGAAGGCTGTTACCAGTGCACTGGCAGGCAGTGAACCAGAAGGGATGATCAGGCTCTATGCTCTGGACATGAATTTGCCTGTTTCCGTATTAATCTTGATAATTTCTCCAGTGCTCAGGTATTCCGGAACCTGAACTTCAAGGCCAGTACTCAGTCGTGCTGTTTTGGTACGAGCTGCTGCGGAAGCACCTTTAATAGCAGGAGATGTTTCAATGATTTCAAGAGCGATGGATGAAGGCAGCTCAATAGCCAGTAACTGACCATCCACCAGAAGAGCGGTCAGTCCTTCCATACCATCAGACATATAGGGAAGCTGTTCTGCAATGGTCCCTGAGTTAACGAGATATTGGCTGTAGTCCTCACTATCCATGAAGGTAAACTCATCACCTTCACGATACAGAAAGGAAACCATTCGGCGGAGTAAATCAACATCAGCAAACGGGTCGTCGCCCGTGCAGGTCATCTCCAGCTTCTGACCACCGGGAACGGAACTGAAACGAAACTTGTAGAGGGTTGAGGCACCGCGAGCGGATGGACTCTTGGTTTCATTCTGTCGGACTATGTAGTACTGATTTTCAATCTGAACAATCTGACCTTTCTTAAGATCTTTGGCGTAGGCCATTTATTTCAACCTCAGTTCAAAGGAGTGGGCAAATTCTATCACAGGACCGAAATTGCCTTGAGTTCGTTAATCGTTTTCACGGGATCTGAATGTTGGGGTGTCAATGCTGCCTCGGCAGTTTGTCAGATCGACCGTATTAGACGGGTTGTTATCCCCGGGCAGAGTGTCTTCTGAATACTCTGCAAACATGATCAGGTTCGAAGTTTGCTGTTCTTCAGGGCAGGTGTACTGCAAATCCATTACCTGCAAGTATCTGCCAAGCAAGCGGATATGCCCCGGGTAGCGTTGAATGCCGTTAGAGGTAAATTCAAAATTGAAATCTCTGGCAAGGTGCACCTGACCGTTTTGGCCTCGTTTGAAGCGAGTTGAATAACGAACTACAGTACCATCAAGAAACTGCAAGTTCATTTCCTTGCAGGCGCGCCTGCCATGGACGATAGCGATTTCTCTTGCTTTTGTTGTGTCAGCCCAGTACCAGACAAAAGCCGCCCCAAGTAGGATCCAGATGATAGTGTTCATGAGCGCATTTTATAGTCAGGAAAGGAAGAAAAGCTATGTCTTGTGCGCTTCTTTTACAAGTTGCCAGAAGCTGCAGAGTTTTTTTGAGTCTTCAATTGCAAATCAGTGCAGATGTCTTGGATTGCTGGCCTTACCAATGGGCTTTCCATCCCGATCAATGAGTTTCTCTCTGGCATCGACTCTGTAAATTCTTCGAAAGTATTCTGCTGTCAGGGCTTTCTTATCAGCAAACTGCCTGATGTCTACACCAACCCGGTTGAGGTATTCAAGCATGAAAATGGTATCGGGCACATCAGCCTCCAGTTATTGGCTCCACATAGTGATTCTCCACTACTCAGATAACCCATTCCGGATCCTGTTGAAATCCAAGTCTCAACGGAATTCCAAGTTAGAATAGCACCAGCATGTTTCGTTTTTTTGACTTGAGACATTCTTTTTCCGGCCTTTACAGAGCTTTACAGCCTCCTTATTGTTTCTTATCACTAAATCTCTGAGAGTCTCCTTTTCCTCGTCGCTTGGAGAGGGGCAGTTGATTGTTTGTAAATTTCCGGGTTTTGGTGATTTTATTTGTAGCGTTGTTTTTTTTGGTTTAATTTTCTGGATCAAGTATAAAATCGAAGTATTTGACTGATAAAGGAGCCGTATACTGGGATATATGTGCCAGACAAAGCTCAGCTGGGGGAATATATGCTGGTAGGCGTGCCAAAAGAAATAAAGAATCATGAGTATCGAGTCGGGTTAACACCTGCTGCAGTTAAGGAACTCGTGGCGCAAGGGCATGAAGTTATTGTTGAAATGAATGCCGGAGCAGGTATTGGTTTCACCGATGATTGTTATAAAAGTGCCGGAGCTACTATTGTTTGCAGCGGCGAGTCAGTGTTCGAACAGGCTGAGCTGATTGTTAAGGTCAAGGAGCCTCAGGCTGTTGAAAGAGCGAGGCTGCGTCCACACCATACCCTCTTTACTTACCTCCATCTGGCTCCGGACGTTGCTCAGACTCAAGATCTGATTGAATCCGGAGCCACTTGCATCGCTTATGAAACCGTAACGGATGTTAATGGTCGTCTGCCCTTGCTGGCTCCCATGTCAGAAGTCGCAGGTCGTATGTCTATTCAAGCCGGTGCCCACTGTCTCGAGAAGTCCCAGTCAGGTCGTGGTGTTCTTATGGGTGGTGTTCCTGGCGTAGATCCCGCAAAGGTCGTCATCATTGGTGGCGGTGTTGTTGGTCAAAATGCTGCAGCTATGGCTGTTGGCATGGGCGCAGATGTTGTTGTTCTGGATCGTTCTGTAGACGCGCTTAGACAGCTTGATGCGCGTTATGGCAACCGTATAAAAACCGTGTTCTCTACTCATCACTCTATTGAAGAGCATGCACTGACCGCTGATCTACTGGTAGGTGGTGTTCTGCTGCCAGGTGCTGCTGCTCCCAAGCTGGTGACCAAAGATCTCATTAGCAGAATGAAGTGTGGTTCTGTGATTGTTGACGTTGCCATTGATCAGGGTGGTTGTGTTGAAACGTCAAGACCGACCACCCA
>NZ_JAHHPN010000131.1:0-7259 GCF_024606325.1 Endozoicomonas sp. ONNA1 | reverse complement strand
ATGATGATCAACTCCGTTGTTGGATGGAGCGGTTTATCAATGATAAGGATTTAATTGAGTCGCTCATAAAGCGCCGAAACAGTCCTTATTTACCTGCTCTGCTTCATTTCACTAATACAGAACGTAAGTCTCAAATTGAAAAACTTAAATCAGTTACAAGAGGCACTATTTTGCATAATAGCCTTGTCTGCTCAGTCGATTTCAGCCCTGATGTTTGCCATATAGTGACCGCCAGTTATGACGGCACAGCAAAAATCTTTGGCCTGGAGGCTGATGGATCATGGAAACAAAAAGTCACCATTCGTCACGACCAAAAAGTAAGTTCGGCCAGCTTCAGCGCCGATGGCCGCCATGTAGTGACCGCCAGTAACGACGGCACGGCAGAAATCTATGGTCAAGAGGCCGATGGTTCATGGGTGCGAAAAGTCATTATTGATCATGAGGAAATTGTTTACTCAGCCGCCTTCAGTCCTGATGGTTGCTATGTGGTGACTGCCGGTAACGATGGCACGGCGATCATCTATGGCCTGGAGGACGATGGTTCATGGGAACGCAAAGCCACCATTTCCCATGATGGTCGTTCCGTCGATTCAGCGACCTTTAGTGCCGACAGTTGCTATGTGTTGACCGTCAGTCGTGATCACACAGCGCAAATCTACGGCCTGGAGGACTTTGGATCGTGGCAACCAGAAGCCATCATTAGTCACAACGGTACAGTCAGCTCGGCGAGCTTCAGTGCCGATTGCCGACATGTGGTCACTGTCAGTAGCGATTACAATGTAAAAGTCCTTGGTCAGGAGATAGACGGATCATGGCAAGAAGAAGCTACTTTACCCCATAATCTCTCGGTCAAGTCAGCCAGCTTCAGCCCCGATAGCCATCATGTGGTGACCGCCGGTGACGATAACACGGCGAAAATCTATACCCAGGTGTGTGATGGATCATGGGCAAAAAAGGGCATCATTTCCCATAATGAGTCGATTCTATCAGTTGTCTTCAGCCCTGATAGCAGCCACGTGGTGACCGCCAGTGCTGATAACACGGCGAAAATATATAGCCGGAAGGACGGTGAAACATGGGAAGAGAAAAAGACCATCTTCCATGAAAATTGGGTCAGATCAGCGACCTTCAGTCCCGATAGCTGCTATTTGGTGACCGCCAGTGACGATGGCACGGCGAAGATCTATGGATTGAAGGCCGATGATGGATTATGGGAAGAAAAAGTGGCCATTTCTCATAAGGGGTGGGTCAAATCAGCGATCTTCAGCCCCGATGGCCGACATGTGTTGACCGTCAGTAAAGACGGCACGGCGAAAATCTATGGTCAGATGCTCGATGGATCCTGGTTAGAAAAAGCGACCATTTCCCACATTCGTCGCATCGATTTAGCCATCTTCAGCCCCGATGGCGACTATGTGGTGACCGTTGCTAATGATGGGCGGAACAATGGTAACGGTCAAACCGTGAAAGTCATTGAACTCGGGTGAATAATTGGTCGTTTGCTGTGTCTCATGTTGAATCAATAAATGAAAAACCTGCGGGCGCTGCCCCACGCGAAGTGTTTGTTGCGGAGAAAAAGACGGATAGTCCATGGGCTGGCGGCAATTTTGTTAGTTGCTCTTAGCAGCATGTTACTAGCTTCCATTCTAAGCCGACTATGTTTTTACAAAATTAATTCCGAATATCCTATCAAATCGAGGATAAGTAACCACTTAATAGAATCCGGGTATGAACAGAGTAGATAATAACGGCACCACTGGCGGTTCAATTCCCCCAGCACCTCATCAATTTATATTGGCGCGAGCACCAACGGGTGTCTATGCGGGCAGGAATATCACTGTATCTGACAAGGTTAAACCTTTACTGCTTTATTTACCCCTCGAAATACAGTTGAAAATTATTGGCTGTTTGAGATTCAAGGATATTGCCCGTTTAAAACAGGTATGTACCTACTTTAGAGAAATTATTCAAGAAGATTGTACTTTGGCAAAGGAATGGTATCGCCGTTTTCCTTCACCACAACAGTGTCTTCTAAAGACTACTGTCACTTCAAAAGATGATGATCAACTCCGCCGTTGGATGGAGCGGTTTATCAATGATAAGGATTTAATCGAGTCACTCATAAAACGCCGAAGCAGTCCTCATTTACCTGCTCTGCTTCATTTTATTAACACTGAACGAAAGTCTCAATCAAGAACATTCAAGTTAGCCACACAAGTCATCTCACATAATAAAAATGTCCAGTCAGCCAGTTTTAGCGCTGATGTTTGTCATGCATTGACCGCCGGTCTTGATGGCATGGCGAAAATCTGTAGCCTGGAGGTTGATGGATCATGGCAACCAAAAGTCCTCATTCTTAACTGCCGTTTGGGATGTACAGCCAGCTTCAGCGCAGATAGTCGCCATGCGGTGATCTTCAGTTACGACGGTACAGCGCGAATCTATGGTCAAGAGGCCGGTGGTTCATGGGAACGAAAAGCCATTATTGTTCATGAGGACGCCGTCTATTCAGCCACCTTCAGTCCCGATAGTCGCTATCTGATAACCAACAGTCGAGATGGAAAGGCGAAAATCTACGGTCTGGAGGACGGTGGTTCATGGGTAAAAAAAACCATCATTTCCCATCAGGATGACTCTGCTTCAGCGATCTTCAGCGCCGATGGTCGCTATTTGGTGACCGCCGGTGACGATCACACAGCGCAAATCTTCGGCCTGAAGGACGATGGACCATGGCAACCGCAAGTCATCATTCGTCACAATAGTTGGATCAGGTCAGTCAACTTCAGTCCCGATAGCTGTCATGTGGTGACTGTCAGTGGTGATCACAATGCGAAAGTCTGTGGTCTGGCGATAGACGGATCATGGCAAGAAGAAGCCACTTTAACCAATGATCTGGCGATTCAATCAGTCAGCTTCAGCCCTGATAGCTGCCACATGGTGACCGTCTGTGACGATAAAACGGCGCACATCTATAGCTATGAGGACGATGGATCATGGGAAGAAAGAGGCATCATTTCCCATATTGGTTCGATTCTATCGGTTGCCTTCAGCCCCGATAGCCGCCATGTGGTCACCGCCAGTGCTGATGAAACGGCGAAAATCTACAGCCAGGAGGACGGTGAATCATGGGAAGAAAAAGAGACCATCTGCCACAAAGATTGGATCAGATCAGCGACCTTCAGCCCCGATGCTAGTCATTTGGTGACTGCCAGTGACGATGGTAGGGCGAAGATCTACGGCCTGAAGAACGATGGGTCATGGGAGGAAAAAGCGACCATTTCTCATAGGGGGTGGGTCCATTCAGCAACCTTCAGCACGGATGGCCGACATGTAGTGACTGCAGGTGCTGACGGCAAGGCGAAAATCTATGGTCAGATGCTCGGTGGATCCTGGTTAGAAAAAGCGACCATTTATCGTGCTGGTCCCGTCACGTCAGCCATCTTCAGCCTCGATGGCGACTATGTGGTGACCGTCGCTCACAGTGGTCAGAATGACGATGCTGATGAAACCGTGAAAATCACTGAACTTAGTGTAACTCCTGAATCCGCAAGCCAGGGTTTTTGGTGTAATATCCTCTGATTCTGCTTTTCACCCTGTGAATGCGTCTTTTGTGAAACTCAAAATCGAGCATTCAACTACCTTTATATGGCCAGCCTGGGAATCCCTCAACAAGGTCCGGTAAATTTTTCGATCATCAGCATCGTCGGTCGTGAAACAAAAGGACAAGATTTCTCGACAATGCGTGATCGTGAGATCGAGCCTGGAGTCGTATTGTAAACAGTTGACGTCTTTCCTCACTTGGCTTCTTTTGAGAATATCCTGTGACTATTGATACGGTGTTTATCAAAAACGACAATTGCCGTTGAATCCAGCAATACATGACAAACCTGTTAGCTGTCCCCTGCACTGTGTCTTGAGATAAACAATCTGACCTGTGTTGGACAATGAGGTTGAGCTAGCAACGTTTGAAGTTCCGAAAGGCATTCTGATGAAAATAGATGATGATCATTATTTCACTGAGCGACAGTTTTGATATAACTGTTGCTTTATTGACATTGTAGATAAGTTGCTTATGCTAGTCTGTTGCAAAAATTGGGCAAAAATCATCGACATCACAGAATACTCTGGCTACAGATAGGGTGCCTCCGGTTAGATGTCTACGGTTTGGTATCCGAAAGATAGCCAGGTTATCTGAAGACTCCTTGTCTTTTTTTGCCTCAAACTGACCTTAATTCATGGATATAAGGAAAAAGCATTTCTCAATTGTCCTGTTTACTATTTAACTAAAGTAACTCCTCTGGATTCGGGTATTCGTCTCATGCATACACCCTACTCTGCAGATAACTATCAAAGGCCTGTCCTGAAGTCTCCCAATGGCTCAAGGAGAATTTTATTGCATTCCTGCTGTGCTCCCTGTGCCTGTGAAATCATGAGTGCCATTAAAGCGTCTGGTTTTGAGCAGACGGTGTATTTTTATAATCCAAATATTCATCCCTTGGAAGAATATGAGTTAAGGAAAAAAGAGAACAAGCGTTACTGTGAAAAAAATGACATCAACTTTATTGATGCCGACTATGATACTGAAAACTGGTTTGATCGGGTCAAGGGGTATGAGGACGAACCGGAGCGTGGAGAAAGGTGTTCAATTTGCTTTTCGATGCGCTTTGAGAGAACAGCGTTGTATGCTTTTGAACATGGTTTTAATCTTATTTCCAGCACACTGGGTATTTCCCGCTGGAAGAACCTTGAGCAAATCAATCGCTGCGGCGTTGAAGCTGCCAATCGGTATCCGGATCTGACATACTGGACTTTTAATTGGCGCAAACAGGGTGGCGCTTCGAGAATGATTGAAATTTCCAAGGATCAGCGTTTCTATCAACAGGAGTATTGTGGCTGTGTGTATAGTCTGAGAGATACCAATCGCTGGCGGATGAGTCAGGGTCGCCCGAGAATTAAACGACTTATCAAGTTTTATGGTGAACACTGAATGGTGCCTTCGTGGGCTAACCACACTTGTTTGATACATTGAGGTCTGATGATGAATATATTTGAAGAACTTCTGCATCGTCTGGGTAGTAAAACCAGAATCCGTTCTCTCTTCAGGGATGTGGGTATGGATGAGATGGAGCGTATCATTAACCGGCTGAATGAGGTGCTGGAAGAAAAAAACCAGGAAAAAGAAGCCGCAGATATAAAACGAAAAGAAAAGCTTCAGAGTGTGGAAGAGATCAAGAAAGTCATGGAGGCCAAAGGCCTCTCGATGTCTGACCTGAATCTTTTGCAAGAGATAGGTAAGGAAGGCAAGCGCAGGAGAAACGTCTCCAAGCATAATTTCGAGTTTCAGACAAACTCCGGCGATACGGTGCGCTGGTATGGCTCAACAACAGGACGCTTGCCAAAAGAGTTTCAGGACTATCTCGATCGTACCGGCAAAAAGAGGATTCACTGCATTGCAGATTAAGGGTAACAGTGTCTTACAGTGGGTCTTGTCAGGCTTGCAAGTGAGTTACCAGGGTACGCATCCATAAAGACAGGTCACTGATGTCGTCCAGAATCAGAAACAGCAGGGCGACATCCACCGGGTCTATCGTGTTTTCCATCAGGCAGGTTTGTTCCCGAATTTCTTGACTGATCTTTCTGAGTTCATCGACATCACAGGCAAGATTTCTCCTGAAGCGACCTTGAGATTGGTTGTACTGCTTTCTGAATCCGCCCTGACTGAGTTCATTTAATTCGATGACGGCCCGCCTTAATTGATAGACAGTCTTGCCAAACTGTCGGGTCAGGTCATTCAGTGGCACGCTCATTTCGGCTGGTAATCGAAGGGGACGATAGCTTAATCGTTCTGACAGTCGAAAGGTCTGATGAGCCAGCTGGTTCTGGGACTGAAGTGCGTCCATGATCACTTCTCTGGGTTGAGCCATCAGTGATGGTTTTTGCAGGCAGAAAAGCACTTCTTGCGCCATTGCTTCCAGTTGATGGGGAAGTTCTTTGATCCAGGAGCTGCTGGCAACGGTCTCTGTGTGTTCAGAGTTAAGGACTTGAATCTGCCGGTTGAGGTGCGTAAGTGCATTCATTACGGCATTGCGATGTCGTAGCAAGGGTTTGAACGGTGAGCCTGAGAAGAGGCTGGCAAAGGTTTCCAGATCCATAAAGGCGTTATCGACCGGACAGGGAATTGCCGTAGTGTGTTGAGTAGATGTTCAGTAGAATTGAGGAAAAGCGCTACCATCAATGGCGGTGCTTTTTCGTTTACGGGCTTCTACGCAGAGAGAAGGTAAACCAGCTATGGTAACGGGACTGGAAAGGGTAGCAGCTAAAGCCCGGAGTAATCCGAAACTTCGACTCACCAGCTTGGCTCATCACATCACACCGGCGAGCCTCTGTTCGAATCTGAATAAGATTCCCAATGGGACATCGCCCGGGGTTGATGGATTGACAATGGAAGAGACGAAGAAAGGCTTCGGTCAATGGCTTGAGCAAACACTGACATCTATTCATCGACAGGGCTACAAGGCACCGCCGGTCAAAAGAGTATGGATACCAAAGCCGGGAAAGAAGGATAAACGCCCATTGGGTGTTCCCTGCATTAATGATCGAGCCTTGAGATCATTTTTCATGTCACCTATAACGGCTAATTTTCAGGATGGTGGGTAACTTGAGTTATTTAAATCAGCTCATTTTTTGTATTTTCGGAGGTATGGCTCCGGCAGTCGAGTTGTTAGTGAACGGATGATTTGATGATTGCATTGTATTCCCACTATTTGTTGGGAAAGCACCGGTTGTTGAAACAACATCGGACAGAAATTTGACAACTGTATGAGCACCTTTTTTTCTTGCATAATCTAATGGACTATCACCTTCAGTTGTTAACTGGTCAAGAGTGAAATCAGATCGTTTTAATAGTAATTGGATGAAACTTAGTGCGTCAGACTCAATAGCTGCCATCAGTACAGTCTTTCTGCAGCCTTTTTTCTGTAGAAGTGTTTTTCTATTGCTGATGGCCTCTTCAACTTTTTCACGTGCTTTATCATTATTGTGATAAGTTTTATTATACTCGCCAATTAATGCTACAATTTCATCTCCGTGGAATTCAACTCCCAGTCTTATATCTTTCAGATGATCAGCCAATGTCTCTATGTCATTAAATTTCTTCTTGTTTAGCTTCCCCTTTAAAAAGCTACGTACTGTTATATCGTGCATGATAGGCTGATCAATATTCGCACCCAGATTGATTAGTTTGTTAATAATCTCAAGGC
>NZ_JAHHPN010000130.1:0-11120 GCF_024606325.1 Endozoicomonas sp. ONNA1 | reverse complement strand
GACCAATTTATTGCAACCGCAGTAGGACAGCCTTAAGTCCGACAGGCTGCTAGCTCCATCTGATTTTTTCGCCACCATTCTTTACTGAATTAGCTCACATGAAACTGCCATTTCAACGACGACAGCCGTCAGTGGGTCTGGCTCTTGTCGTGTTTCTCACTCTCAGCCACCAGACCCACGGGCAGAACCTTGAAGAAGTGGTCAGTGTGGCCCTCATCACTAACCCGAAAATGCTACAGGCTTTTCATAAGGTTCAGGAACGCAAACACGATGAAACCGTTGCAAAATCAAGCTATTTCCCCACTCTGGATCTTCATGCCGGTGTCGGTCATGAGCGCACTGACAGCCCGGCAACCCGCAGCGGCGGACCATCCACTGACGAATACCTCAGACGACGGGAAGCCAGTGTTGTACTGCGCCAGATGATTTTCGAAGGTTTCTCAACCCTGAACAATGACCGCAGAACGAAGGCAGCCACTCACTCAGAGCAATACCGCCTCCTGAGTATCGCCTCCGAAATGGCTCTTGATGTGACCCGCTCTTTTCTGACGATCCTCATGCAGCAAAAAGCCCTGAAAATGGCTCATCAGAATCTGGATGCCCATGAAGAGATCTATTACTCGATCTTTAAACGCTCGGAGCATGGCGTTCAGAGCGTAGCCGATTTGAGCCAGATCAGAGGGCGTCTTGCAGTAGCGCATTCCAATGTCATTGCTGCACAGAATAACCTGAACGACGCCCGGATACAGTTTCTGAAACTGGTGGGTATTCAACCAGATAATTTGATCGCACCAGATCCCGATATCAGCCTGATTCCAGAAACACTGGACGACACTTTGAGATTGGCTACAAGGGACTATCCACTCCTGCAGTCAGCCACACTTGACCAAAAGGCTGCCGATCATGAGTACGAGGCCAGCAAAGGACGCTTTTATCCCGAGTTGTCTATCGAAGCGGCTCGTTCCTGGAATTACAACCTTAACGGGATCAAGGGCAGAGACGATGATTACGCCATTATGCTTCACGCCCGATACAACCTGTTCAGTGGTGGCAGAGATACCGGTCAGATGAAGGCAGCCCTGACCCGGCGAGAGGAGGCTGGGGACATTTACTCACAGGCAAGGCTTCAGGTTGAGGAAGAAGTCAGGCTTTCCTGGGAAGCTCGCCAGCAACTCAAAAGACAGCTTCCCAAATTGGAAGAGCACTTTGAGGCCATCAATATGACCGTCAAAGCCTATCGCAGACAGTTTATTCTGGGAGAGCGGACCTTAGTGGATGTCCTGAACGCTGAAAACGAAAAGCTGGAAGCCAACATGGCCTGGAACCGGGCTTTAACCCATGAGCTGGAAGCCAAGTACCGTCTACTGCATATCACCGGAAGACTGCTCGACTCACTGAAATTCACTCTGCCCGCAGACTGGGTACCACCCCGGAAGTAACGTCATGAGAAAGCTGGTCGTTCCATCTGAAGGCGCCAGAATCGGGAAAGTTTCAGGCGTTGTCTGGAAGCTATCACCGGATGGTTCCCGTCAGAGAATTTTTCCTGAAGACACTGGCACCAGGCTGTCCTCCAGCATTACTGTTGAAGTAGAAGATGACTCCGATCTTGAACTGATTCCTGACCCCCTGGCCTTGGATGAGCCTTTTGCACAGACAAGCGAACCTTCTGATACTCTCAGACAAGAGCCTTCCACCACACCCGGGCATGGCCAAAGTGTTACCGTGCCCTTTGTCTTACCCTTGAGTCTGGTCCGGATTGTACCAGCAGCGGGCTTTCAAACAGGGTCAAGATCTCAAGGTGCAGAGTCTGAACGGCTGCGCTCTGGCCAGTTCAGCAATGATCGGGCACAAGTAAACGACACCAATGCTCTTCTGAAAATTGCTGTACCGATCACAGTCGATAATGTCGTCAATCTTAAGGAGTCAGGGCACCTGCTCATCACCGGTACCGTCACGGATATTGAAGACGGCCAGAGTGTTCTGATCATCCTGACGGATCAAAACGGTAAAAGCCTGCAAGCCTCAAGTACTGTTTCCGGTGGTCACTGGCAATGCGTCTTTAATGAAATGGGAGGCAACAGTGCTGGTCTTGTTGATGGCTCTGTCCTGATCGATGCTTCAGCTTCCGATCTTTTTGGGAATAGAGCCAGTGACAGCCATTCATTTATTCTGGATACCTTTGCATGGACCCGAATCAACGACGTTGACAGTATCGGTCAGACGCTACCCACAATGCTCAGTGGTCGCATAGACGGAGTCGAAAAAAGCAGGGAAATTGAACTGAGAGACACTAACCCTGTTGTGTTCCCCTATGCCAGGTTGATTCCCAATGGCGGCACAAGCTGGCAGACCCCGATTCCCGTCTCTCAGAACCTTATTGGTATCAGTCCCACTGCATACATCAGTGACCAGGCTGGCAACATTGCGACAGATTACCTCCCTCCTATTGGTAACCCAATTCGAATGACCACTGATGAGCATACGGTCATTAATGTCAAACAACAAAACCCTCCCATTACCAATGAAAAGACGGATCTTACTTTTGACCTGCCATCACTGCAGAAGTACGCTCCAAAGAATCTTGAAGTGATCGATAATGGACAGGCTTACCCTCTGCGTTGGCAAATATCAGACAATTCACGTGTTCTTAATGGAATATACTCCGTTAACGGCAAGGAAAAGATAGCCATTCACTTCCAGATGCCTGCGCGCGGCTCCGGTCTGGCTGAATTTACCCTTGATGCACCACTAAAGCATCCTGACGGTCAGGGGCAGAACAGTATCCGTTTTACCCTTCCTTATCTGAAAAGTGATCTCATTACTCAACACCGCTCTCTGGCCGGTCAAGAAATTGAAGTGACCGACGATGTGCCTGTCGCAAAAGTCCACGCGGCGGTGGATTTGATAGAAGGCTCCTTAGCCAGCTGGCACCAGAGAGGCAAATTATTCACTAAAAATGATGCCGGGAATGATGATGCAAGATTGACCGCTGTCAACCAGAAGGCCATAGAAGACTACCCTGCTGAAGCCTCTGGAAACAGGGCTGGCTGGAATAAGCTGACAGGACAATACGGAAACTTCTTTTTCCGGGCGGACGGTCGCTGGTTTTACAAGGCTACGCCAGGTCAGTTGCACCCAGGGGGCAAATCCCTGAGTGAAACGTTTGAGTTTACCGTGACCGATTACGATGGGGATGATTCATCGGCCAGTATTACTTTCGATGTTCTGGACGGCACTGCCATTTCTACTGCCGATATTTTTTTCATAGCTGACCAGGAATGCCAGTCACCACCCGCTGCTGACAGTGGGATAGTCACCTATTTCAAAGGTTCAGACACTATTGCCGAGAACAGCCTGACTTTTGATGCAGATGCGACACTCTCTCAATTCAAACAAGTCCTGTCAGGCAGAACGGTTACCAGCAGTGGCATAGCTCTCGATCTCAGCAGTCTTTATCCTGACCGTCAAGAACGTAATCTTAAGCTGAAAACAGTCGATGGAAAAACAGTCGTACAATTCTGGCTGGATTCGGTGACAACGAACAGCAAGGGGGATGTCAGCGCCCGTATCTCGGTTCTACAGAATCTCAATCTTTCAGTAACGGATGCAAAGGACACATCCGATCTGATTCTCCCGGTCATCACCCATGCCCTTGAGATCAAGGATGATATGGCAGAAGGTATCGCTTATATCACCATGAAAGATGGCAGACTCGAAGCCCGGGACGACACAGGGTCCGTTATTGAAAGTCAGAAGCTCAGTGGCAATGTTATTTCAAACGACACGCTCTGCTCGCACGTTGCTCAGGTATCAGAACTCTTTATTAACGGCCGTTTTCTTCCTTCAGGAACGGACAGCCACTTCCTTCCGGAAAAAACGATTCAAACACTTAAGGGTGAGCTTCGTGTTGAAAAGGACGGGTTCTGGAGTTTCAGCAGCAGGGATTCGCTGAATCAGTCACAACCTCAGCAACTTCCGTTCAAATACACCCTTATTGCTATTGATGGCCATAAAACCGCAGCCACTTGCACTATTGATGTAACGGATGGCGCCCCTCCTGCCGGCGGATTTTCATCCAGTCTCACTTTCAAAGAAGCCGGGCTACAAAACCCTCCCCTTTATCCCGTTGTCACTAACAGTAACAAGGTCATCATCTCTGGAGACGGTTCAGACCCCATAGCTTCTTCAAGCCTGGTATTCAGTGACAGCAATGCCAAAGATTTATCGGGGAAATACTTCTCTGGTCATGTTCCGGTTATCTTCACGGTTTCTGGAAAGACTCTCACGGGTCTGGCGGCAAGTACAAAAGTACTGGACGTCGAGCTGATCCCGGAAACCCAAACTGGAAAGGATCTCGAATTCAGCTACAAGGCAACACTCTATCAGCCTCTGGAGCACCCGAAAAACAACGCATTAGATATGTCTTTAACGGTCAATGCTGCTGATATTGACGGCAGTCCATTAGTAAACCACGGAAGTCTTTCTCTCACTATTCAGGATGGCGCAGACTTACAGTTTTCAGACCAGGAAATGGCTACTCTGGATGAATCCGCCCTGATCAGCCAAGCTATGATACAAGGAACTGCAAAGCTGCTGATGACCCCGGGCTCCGACAAAATTGACACGTCCAGCTGGAAGTTTTCGTCAAATCAGCCTGGCTTGCTCAATCTTAGCTCCCTGGGACATTCTTTGCTCTTCGAAACCGGGACCACCAATAGAGCCATTCAACTCAAAGATTCATACACTAACAAGCAGGTTCTGAGCCTGACGCTGGATAACCTGCCTTCAGAACAAGACAAGTCAATGCTTCAGTGGACGGCTAAATTGCACCAGCCAATGGATCAGAATCGGGGGTCATGGCCAATACAGCTGGCGGTTGAGGCCGCTGATATGGACAACGACAAGATTCAGGGATGGTTTTTTCTGGACATCAGCAATGATCAACCCAAGGCTGTGGACCACAGCTTCAGGCTTATCGAAGGCGAGGATATTTCCAGCAGTCAGGAAGGGACTCTATTCACACTTGAACAGGCAGGAGCAGACCTGGGTAAGATCACCGCCATCAATGGCACTGAGCTGACTTCCAGTAGCGACTTTCAGGTCTTCCCCGGAAAGCTTGGAAGCCTGTCAGTAAAACCTGACGGCACCTGGCAATATCAGGCTCTGCCAAACCTGATTCATCCACCAGAAAATATTCTATCAGAGACGTTGACCTACACACTGACCGATTCGGATAGTGATCAGTCCAGCGCACAAATTACTTTTACCGTCGAAGATGGGACACTGCCTCACTTTGATCCAACCAGTGCTCCGATTCCCCCCTCAACCGGGAGTCCTTCAAACGTCTCCGGTGAATTAATGACTCTGGATGTCAATCAGGAGTGCAAGCCCCTGTCTCAACCTGACAAGGGCAGAATCACTGTCATTAAAGGCTCAGACAGTCTGCCAGTCGATCAATCTCTGCAATTCGATCCGTATAAAACCCTTGAGTTGTTCAGGACGGCTTTAACCAGCAGAAGCCCTCAGAGTAATGGTCACCCGATAGACCTGTCAGGTCTGAATCAGGACGCTGACAACCACCGCCTTGAGCTCAAAACCGACGAAGGTAAAACCGTTCTGCTGATCACTCTGGAGAAATTTTTTCCAGATCCCGGCACCGGAAATCTGAAGTCTGAAATTCACGTTCTGCAGGAAAACGCTTTTCAGGTAAGCGGTACTGAACCTGTCATTATGCCTGTTTCGTTAAAGGCTATTGATCATGATGACGACACCGTTCGTGCAACTGTCGATCTGAACATGATTGATGGCACTGCAACCGCCGTTGATGACTATGAGGATGTTACTGAGGGAGAGACCGTCACTGGTGACCTGGTGGACAATGATGAAACCTGTATGGACACGACAACCGTCATTGCTGTCAATCTTGGCTCCCGCGACAACACCCCAGGGAACGACCCCGAAAAAATCTTCACTTTCCCACCCGGAACACCGCTTACCACAAAGTATGGATTGCTGATGGTCAATAAAGACGGCAGTTACCGTTTCGATGCCAGCGACTCCCTGAAAAATAATCCTGATTCGGTCCAACAAATTTTCTCTTACACCTTGCAGGATGTTGAGGGCCACAAGGATCATGCCAGTGTCTATATCTCTATTGTTGACGGAACGCCACCGGAAGGCCAAAACCTGGGAAAAATAAGAATGACTGAGGGGGAAGTTAGCGGGCAGAGATCCTATCCCGTCCATGGCTCACTGCACAGTCTTTTATCCGGAGGTTCAGACCCGGCTGATCCAAACAGTGTCCGCTTTGCTGGTCAGTTTGGCGACCTGAATAACAAACTGACATCGCTGGGCGAACCTTTGTCCTTTACCCAGGAAAAACAGTCTCTGCAAGGCAAAACGGGTGCTGGAATAACAGTCCTGTCTATTTTCACTCACCTTTCGATGGCTTCTTACAGCAAGGATACACCCGTCACTCATGAAGTGCAGCTGTTCAGACCGCTGGATCACCAGGGCACTGGACAAATCAATGAGCTTGTCAGTGTTGATGGGACTGACATTGATCTGAAGTTACCCATGACCTTTTCCGACTTTGATGGCTCACTCACAAAGAAAACAGGGCTTTTGGAGATCAAAATCAAGGATGGAATAATGCCGAAAGTAACGAATATCACCAAGATAGGCATCGACGAGAAAAACATTCCTGTCAAAGATTCTGAGTCCGTGACTCTGGAACCGGGGTCTGACCCGATAGCACCTTCCAGCCTGCGATTTGCAAACAATCAACCGGGCCTGTCGGGTCTTTTCAGCAATGACCAGCCACTGACTCTGATTCGGGATAATGACCAGTCTCTCAGGTTGGTCATCAACGAAAACCCTGTTATTCAGGTGCTAACCATTAAACTCGAGGGTGCTCCGGCGCCAAATGCACCATCAAAGGTCCGGTGGTCCGTTCAAATGGACAGTCCAATGGATCAGGATCAAGGCCAATGGCCCCTGGAGATTGCGGCAGAAATCTCGGACTCCGATGGTGACATCACAAAGTTTACTCTGGCTGCAGATATCAGAGACAACATCAGTGGTCTCGATATTCTGGTGATTACACCTGAATTAACATTGATTGAGCCCCTGCTGGATGCACCTTCGCCGACAACCGATATGTCATCAGCCATTGTACACGCTGGCACTGATAACATAGAACAGGTTCATTTCCTGACACCTGCTACTGATAGCCAGAACCGGGCCATTGATGACTCAGGCCATCCCCTCCTGCATGATGGATTACCTATTCACTATAAGACAGAAGCCGACCAATCGATTCAAGCCTGGGCATATAAAAATGGAGCTCCGGACCAGAAGGTTTTCACCCTTACCTGTCAGGACTGCCCCAGTTCGGGCAGCCCTATCCTTGCTAATACTTTTGCCACTGTTCATCTGAAGATTGAATGGTTCACCTTCCTTGATCATCAAGATGACAAGGGACAAAAAGATAATTTAAAACTGCCAACGACCGTGACTGCGATAGATACTGACGGTTCCGGGGTTCAGGATCAGATCATCCTGACTCTGACTGATGGTACTTTACCGGTGCCCGGGGATCCCCGGTCACCCGATCCTGCAGTGGACATTAACCGAGGTCAGGTAAACACCCTTGAAGCAACGCTTGATTTTGCCCCCGGTTCTGACCGGGTCATCCCCGATATTGAGCTCAGCGATCTGCAAAGCAGACTTGAGGGGTTCAGCTCTGATGGGCATCTACTGAATAAAATAGAAAAAGCCCCTGACGGTTCTATTAATGTTTATCGTTCAGACAATCAGCTTGTGTTTACCCTGAAAGGCAAAGCACTACCCGGCAATCAGGCAACACTGGAAGTCAGACAGCTCGACAATATTGACCACTTGCCAACAGCTTTATTTCCAGAGTTTGCGGAAACCAGGACAGTCTTTATAAAGGTCTGGCTGCATGACTCTGATGGTGACGAGAGTAAAGAATACAAAATCATCCATATTGATATTAAAGATACCACCCCTTCTGCTTCACCAGACCATTTCAACAATGGCAACCCTCTGGCTCGTGAAGGTCAAACCGTCCCTCTGGATAAGAATCGTGGACTGATGACCAATGATCAACTGAACGCCGATGCAGACAATGCAAGAGTAACAGGGCTGCATTATCCACCTTATGATCATCAGATTCCTGCTGGTTCATCAATAGCAGTGGACACCCCCCTGGGCAATCTGACCGTTTTCTCTGACAGCCAATGGTCTCTGAATACACGAACATGCATTGATCATAGCGGCGGCAGAGACAGAACGGAAACCTTCCAGTACACGATTATGGATGGCGATCAGGACACTTCCGCTTCGGAAGCCTCGATCACAATCAGAGACCTTGATGCGCGCTTTCGAAGAATACAGAATGCATCAGGCATTGAAGACCAGGTTTCCCCGGTGCCTGTGAATTTTGAAATATTGCTGGGTGATACAGACCGTGGCGAAACAATCAGCCAATTATGGGTTGTTGAGCGTTCACTGCAAAAGGGTCAATTGACTTACAAGGGCCATCCGCTCCCGACAAGTGACGGAAAGATTACTATACCTTCTGAAGCCTTAGCGCCTTCCCGGGAGGACTGTTATCGTTTCTTTACCTCAGTTGAACTGGGTTATCTGCCACCCGCGAATGGCTCTGATTACAGCTTCGCCCAAAATAAAATCCGATTGAGACTAAAAGCTGATATCAGCAAAAATCCCGGACCCGATCAGAGCATCAGCAGTCTGCTGAAAATCAACATCAGCGGGGTTGCAGACAAGCCATTGTGGAACAAAGGTAAGGACATCGACTATTTTACGACAGAAGAAGATCATCCTCTGACGTTAACGGGTGCTGGCGCCCGGTTGCAGGATACTGACGGGTCCGAAACCCTTTCATACGAAATACTGGGCATACCAGAACACTCCACTCTGAAACTAAACAGCACAACCCTCCTGGCTGGACACATCTTAACGACATCAGAGATTAAGCAAATAGAAGTGGTTCCGGACTCTGACTGGAGTGGGAAACTGTTAATACCGCTCAAAGCCAAGGTCACTGAGGCTCCTCCCTTCTCGGTCCAGACAGCTGAGGTTGAACATACTCTGACTGTGGATGTACAACCCGTAGCCGATCAACCATCACTTTCCGTTTCTCCGGCAATGGCGGGGGGCATTTCAGCCAGAGTTTCAACTCTGGAAGATGGCAAGACTCTGGTGGCCAATTATCTCCATGCAAAGCTTTCGGATATGGATGGTTCAGAGCAACTGTTTATTCACATTAAACCCATGGTGAACCCGGGAGAAGATCCCGGGAGCTTTTGCCTCGAACAAACAGATGGAAGCTGTGATCCTCTAACCACTGGCAAAAACCCGAATGCCATAATGCTGCCGGATGGCAGCGCCGAAATCGCTTACGATCACTTGTCCGATCTTGCTTATCAACCCGCAAAGGATCGCAGTTCTGCAAACTTTGCTGACCTTCGTTTGAAAATCAATGCGGTCAGTAAAGAAGACTCTCAGCAGGGGGTTGTCCCCTCTGCTGAAAAAGCCGTTTCTGTAGATAGGTATCTTGTGCTCAACATAAAAGGGGTTCCCGATGCTCCCTCGGTCACAGGCAACGCTGTCTGGATATCAGACCCCCAAAATGGATTTTCACTGACAGGCACGGGTCAGGAGGATCATGCATTGCCTATACAGTTCGATATCAGGTCTTCTGATATCGATGGGTCGGAATCCCTGAATGTCCTTCTGGATACCGCTCTTCTTTCCAATCGGTTTATGATCAGGGACTCTCTGGATCAACAGCCTCCTATTGCAGGTATTTCCTCTAACAAGCCTGTCTATCAGGTCAGTCAGAATGATCTGAAAACCGGAAAATACAGCATCATCCCTCCTCTGGATTACGCCGGTGAACAGCGGCTGACCCTGAAAACCCTGATCATCGAAAGAGACGGTGCCCATTCCGTGTTTCCCATTGAGTTGACCGCAAAGTTCCTCCCAATTGTCGATACTATTGGCGAACCCGTGTCTTACAGTGGTCGGGAAGTGGATCTGCTGCCTGACCATAAGGGGTTCTCAGGCGGTGCTGCCTTAACATTGGAAAACATCAAACTGAAAGATACTGATGGCAGTGAAAGCGCCCGGGATATCAACAGAGTTCAACTGCCTGCCGGATTCCTGCTTTACCAGAAAAGCATTGCTAACTATTCCCGTCTGGACCCAGACCAACCTCTGGCCAGTCAGCTCGGTGGCAGGGATTCATTAATCGAGGCTTTGCGCCAGAAAACGCTGGTCATTGTTCCCGAAACAGGAGGCAATATCGACACCGACTTTCCGACAGCCAGTCAAACCGCTACAGACTTCACTTTCTACCCGTTGATTCGTGACCAGCAAAACAATCTGGAGACCACCAGCGAAATCACCATGAAGGCAACCATTCGCTGGACCGGTGAAGTCGACGGTCCTACTTCTTCGCCGGTCAACAATGATGAGAATACACGCATAGAATATCCCACCGGCAATTCCTTTACAGGGCCGGATATACCTCTGACGGATTATCAGTTTACTTCAACCGACACGGATCAGAGCGAGCATGTTAATCAAAACAATCCTGTTTTCAGGATTGCTTTGCTGGACGCCGGGGGCCGGCCTCTGAGTAGCGGCTGGCATCTGTCCGACAGTAATCCCAACATCTTGACGTATAATGGCAATGAATGGTTGGTAAGCAAAAACAGCCTGACAGGAACGACTCTTCATATCTCAATGAAGGGTCATTATGAAATGAAGGTGGAATCACTCATCACTGATATTGGCGACCTTGAAGCTCGCTCGGCCCGTTTTAATGTGATCAACAACCAATCGTCGGTGGATAACCCTCCCCATGATCCCGGCGAAGTCTTTACCTGCGCTGATGGCATCAAGACAGATGAAGATAACATACTCCCTCTTATCGGTTGCGTTGATCCTGCAAAAGCTGTTTTCAGTCATGAGACCACAGCATTTCGGATCAATGCTTCCGATCTGCCTCCGAACTGGAGCCTGAACGGTGACTACACAAGGTCATGGGGTGAGAGTGGCGAGACAATCAG
>NZ_JAHHPN010000129.1:0-4709 GCF_024606325.1 Endozoicomonas sp. ONNA1 | reverse complement strand
TTTTAGACCAATTTATTGCAACCGCAGTAGGACAGCCTTAAGTCCGACAGGCTGCAAGTAAGCAGTTTAATTAGTTTCTGGATTAAACCATTTCAACTTGTCGTGGAGCTGTACCACATCACCAACAATTATCAGGGTAGGAGCCGTTACAGCGTTCCCTTCAACAATACTGCTGATGGTCTCCAGAGACCCGGTGAATACCCTTTGTTTCTGAGTGGTTCCCTTCTCAATCAGAGCAATGGGTGTGTCTGGACTACGCCCGTGTTTATGCAACTCTTCACAGATTCTTGGCAACCCCATCAGCCCCATGTAAAACACCAGAGTCTGGGAAGGGTCAGCCATTTCGTGCCAGTTCAGGTCATAGCTGTCGTCTTTAAGATGACCGGTTACAAAGCGTACAGACTGAGCATGATCCCGGTGGGTCAGAGGAATGCCGGCATAACTGGCACAACCGGATGCAGCGGTAATACCCGGCACCACCTGAAAAGGAATATTCTCTTCAGCCAGGGTGTCAATCTCTTCACCTCCCCGACCAAAAATAAACGGATCTCCCCCTTTCAGACGCAACACCCGCTTACCTTCTTTGGCCAGATCGACCAGTAACTGGTTAATTTCTTCCTGAGGGCGGGTGTGCCGGTCACGCTTCTTGCCCACATAAATGTAATCCGCATCCCGGCGACAAAGTGACAACACTTGTTCCGAAACCAGTCGGTCATGCAACACGACATCAGCCTGCTGCATCAATCTCAGTGCTTTGAAGGTCAGCAAGTCCGGGTCACCCGGCCCACCACCGACGAGATAGACTTCTCCTGTCGTCACCGGCTCAGAGCAGGCCAGTGCTTCTTCCATTAAACATCGGGCTGCTTCTACATCACCGGAAATGGCTTTTTCAGCAGCATTCCCGGTCAACACACGCTCCCAGAAATACCTGCGATCATTGATACGGCTGAACTTCTGAGAGACCTTTGAACGAAACTGGCCGGCCATTTCAGCCAGCCGACCATAGCCAGCCGGCAAAATGGCTTCCAACTGCTGCCGCAACATACGGGCCAGGACAGGTGCTTTGCCTCCCGTTGAGAAAGCCACCATAACAGGAGAGCGATCAACAATAGAAGGCATCACGGCATTACCGGATTGGGCGTCATCGACTACGTTGACGAACAGGTTTTGCAGCTTGGCCTGCCGGGCGACTTCTGAGTTCACTTGAGGCTCATCAGTGGCAGCAATAACAAGACAAACGCCGTCCAGATCAGAAGGTTCAAAGACTTTCTGCCGAACGTGATGATCTCCGGCATTGATCAAAGTCATCAAGTCCGGGTGAATCTCGGGAGCTACCAGTTGAATCATTGCCCCCGCATCAGACAGCAGCCTGGCTTTACGCAACGCGATGTCCCCTCCCCCAACCAACAGACAGGGACGATCACGAACTTCGAGGAATAATGGCAAATAATCCACTCGGACGACTCTCTTACAGTTATCATTATTGTTCACGGGAAACGGTTCCTGAGCGGCTCAACCGAACCTGAACCCATTCCTCTCTCATTGTCCGGCGTTATTATACCAGTGAATACTTTCGCTCTGATAAGAATAAATTTGATGCTTATTCCATCCAGAAAGCAGAACAGTTCTAACATGCTCTTATGCTCTTTCAGCACTCTGCACTCTAAAAGCCTTAAAGCTCAATGCCCCCTGTAGTTTCGGTATTCCCTGGCAGATGAGCAGTACTTTAGTTCGTATAATCTACGCCGAATAACTCAAGACTGAATCCCGAACAGTCTCATACCCTCTTTATCAGGAACCGCATGAATAAATCCGCTTCAGTGAGTGTTAGTGCGGACAGGGAGTTTTTCCGTAAACTCTGGCACCTCGCTCTGCCTGTTTCCCTGCAATCCATGATGTTTTCCGTGCTCGGGCTCATCGATATTTTGATGGTCGGCCAGCTGGGTGAAACGGCCGTTGCAGCGGTGGGTCTGGGTAACCGAATCTTTTTCTTTAACCTGATTCTGACTGCCTCTCTGGGTAGCGGTATGAGTATTCTGGCCTCCCAGTTTATAGGCTCGGGCGATACTGCGGGCTTGCGAAGAACTCTGGTACAGTCGCTACTAACCTCGGTATTCGTCACGATACCTTTCGTAGCTTTCTACATACTGTTGCCTGATGTGGTGATTGGCCTTTCAACCGGAGACCCGGAATTGACCCGGCTGGCCATTGAATACCTGCTGATTACCGCTCCTTCCATTATCTGCACGGCGATTGTCGTACCTCTGGAAGCCGCAATGAGAGCGTCTGGCGATGCCAGAACACCTACCCGAATTGGCTTTTATGCCATTCTGGTGAATGTCTTCCTGAACTACGTGCTGATTTTTGGCCACTTTGGATTTCCGGAACTGGGCGTTGCCGGATCAGCCTGGGGGACGACCTTGTCCAGATTTCTCCAGACCGCCCTTCTACTCAGGTACATCAAACAATTCAGAAGCCATCTTATTCCCGAAAAACGGGATGCTGAACTGGGTATGAAAAAGACGGAACTGGTTCGCTATTTCAAAGTCAGTGTTCCCATAGCACTTCAGGATGGCTCCTGGGCTTTTGGCCTTATCATATACAGCATAATCTACGCCAGTATTGGGGTGAATGAATTAGCTATCATGTCAGCCATCTCCTCCATTGAGGCCATCCTGATTTCACTGTTTATCGGATTCGGTGTGGGGGGCTCAATCATTCTGGGTCAGGAATTGGGAGCCCGGCATTTTGAGAAAGCCTGGCGACAAGGCTGGATCATGCTAATCATGTCACCCTTTATTGCGCTGGTTATTGGTACTCTGTTGATCGTTTTCCGGACGGATGTGGTGACCCTGTTCGGAAAGTTTGAAGGCTCCACCATGACCATGGCTCAGGAGGCTATGATCGTAGCCAGTGTTGGCTTGTGTATCCGGGTAATCAACCTGATGGGGATTATCGGCCTGCTGAGAAGTGGGGGAGATGTCAGAGCCACCGCTATCATCAGCACCTTTGCCATGTGGGGGATTGGTATCCCCATGGCCTGGCTCGCCGCATACTGGGGACTGCCCTTGTATCTGGTGTTTATTTTCAGTCTGTTTGAAGAGCTGTCCAAGGCCCTGATGGTGCTCCTGCGGGTATTCTCAAGACGCTGGTTGAAAAACCTGGTTTCGGAGCCCGCGACCCAGAGCACCTGAAGGTGCTCTGAACCAAGCCAGTTCCCAAAGAGAATTACCGGGCCAGAACGGTGACCGCGCCCATGTAAGGCTGAAGCACTTGGGGAATTCTAATGGAACCATCTTCATTCTGATAATTTTCCAGAACAGCCACCAGCGTTCTGCCTACCGCAAGACCTGAACCATTCAGGGTATGCAGCAATTCCGGCTTGCCGGTTTCCGGATTACGGAAACGGGCCAGCATACGGCGAGCCTGGAAGTCCAGACAGTTACTGACAGAAGAAATTTCACGGTACTTGCCCTGACCTGGCAGCCACACTTCCAGATCATAAGTTTTGGTAGCACCAAAGCCAAGATCACCACCGCAGAGCGCGACAACACGATAAGGCAGACCCAGCTTCCGGAGAATAGCCTCAGCGTGACCGGTCATCTCTTCCAGTGCCTCAAAAGACTTCTCCGGATGCACCACCTGAACCATTTCCACTTTTTCAAACTGATGCTGGCGAATCAGACCACGGGTATCACGACCATGGCTACCTGCTTCGCTGCGGAAGCAGCAGGAATGAGCCGTCAGTTTCAGTGGCAGTTCAGCTGTATCCAGAATGCTTTCACGCACTACGTTGGTCAAGGTCACTTCAGACGTTGGAATCAGGTAGAAGGGTTTCTCAGCTTCAGCACATTCCGTTTTGAACAGATCATCACTGAATTTTGGCAGCTGACCAGTACCCAGCAGAGCGGTGTCATGCACCAGGGCCGGGGTATTCACCTCTTCATAGCCGTGTTCTTCAACCTGCACATCCAGCATAAACTGAGCCAGGGCACGATGCAGTCGGGCAATGCCACCACGCATCAGTGTAAAGCGTGCGCCAGAGAGTTTGGTGCCGGTTTCAAAATCCAGACCCAGAGGCTCACCCAGATCCACGTGATCCTTGATCTCAAACTGGAAATCCGTCGGGGTACCCCAACGACGCACTTCGACATTGTCTTCTTCATCAGCACCTTCCGGTACCGACTCATGGGGCAGGTTGGGAATCCCCAGCAACAAGTCATTCAGTTCTGCCTGCAAAGCTGACAGTTCTTGTTCAGATTCTCTCACCTCGACAGAAAGCTGGTCCATACGCGCTTTGAGTTCGGAGATATCACCGCCCCGGGATTTAATCTTGCCGAACTCCTTCGACCCGGACTTACGTTCGCTCTGAAGCTGTTCGGTGTGAATCTGCAGGGACTTGCGACGCTCTTCCAGAGCGTTCAGTCGTTCTACATCCAGCTCGAAATGCTTTTTACGAAGCAAGGCAGCCACTTCATTGAGGTTGCTGCGAACGTATTTGGGATCCAGCATGTGAATTCCGTAACCTTATGTCTTGAACAATTCCAAGGGTCCTGAACCAGGACGGGTGCAGAGATCCTGAGGAGCCTGACCGAGAATAGCTGCGGCGACAGCAAATTGGTCTAAAAATCCACTTTTGTTCGTCAAATAGCTTGCTATTCTCCTCACAAAACCGAATTTTTATCCTCAATTTTCTGCCGTCCTCGCTA
>NZ_JAHHPN010000128.1:0-1302 GCF_024606325.1 Endozoicomonas sp. ONNA1 | reverse complement strand
GAGCACAGCAGGTTGACCAGTCCCCACAACTTTTACCCCGCCACTGGCGCAAGGCTATCGATAGCGTCATCACCCATGGTACCCGGCAGCATCCGGCAGTGCGGGATTTTATGAAAGTGGCTTGCTGGCAGTTACTGCCGGATGCTGGTAAGAAGCCGGATGCCCATAAGAAACCGGATGGTCAGCGTACTGCCTCGGTAGACCCGGATCGGTTAAATGCCATCATCAACAGTGCCCCGGGACTGGATAGAGCTTTTGTGAAGCAAAACCTATGGTCTCTGGCCAGAGCCTTTGACCCGGTAGTATTTGAGGACTGCCAATTAAAACTGTCTTATGTACCATTTTCAGAGTGCGATGAAAAAGAAGTTCTGGACAGCTTCTGTGCCATGATGGTGGCCCATGCGCCTGAACAACAACGCCTGGCAATGGCGCATTCGTTGGAAGTCGATCCGGCAGCAGCAGAAACCTGTCAACGGTTAGTCATCAGACCATCAAAACAGATCAAACGTTTACAAGATGCACTGGCTTCTGGCTGGGAGTTAACCTTGTCGTCAGGGCAGACCCGATCTGAAGCCATTCACACTCTGGCCACTGATTGTTTTCAGATGCCCAGAACAGCGCATTCTGAGGCAGAAGACATTGAACGTATAGAACATCGATTGTCTGAATCACTGGCATGGCAGGGTTCCGCTGATAAGCCCCTGTCACTGCTGGCCCGGGATCTTTATCACGGCCAGTTAAGTCAGAAGGATCGTGAAAGCCGTCGATTATCCCGACTCCATGACCGGCTTGCGAACTCCCCCGTTATATTCCTTGAGGGAGAAACCGGCACCGGAAAAAGTTACTTTTCATCCAAAATGGCGAAGGCTTCAGGACAGGCTGAGGTCATTTCTCTTGGACCTTCTGACAGCGAACAAACCCTGATGAAACGCTGGCAGTGGCAACAACACGCCGATGGCGATCGCTCGATGGAACAGCAAAACCGGATGCTGATGGCATGGGCCAATACCCCGTCCGACAAAGACGGAGAATTCGTTACCCTGGTGCTGGATGAGGCCAACCTGGCCAAAACGGGATTGCTGGCGTCATTAAACGGCTTATGGGAACCGGAACCCTGCATCTATGTCAATGGCCATCCCGTCAAGGTCAGCAGCAACCACCGGGTGATTCTCACCGGCAACCCGGATCATTATGCCGGGCGACAACTGGACCCGGCCCTGAGAGAAAAACTGCCCAGAGCTTACTATCCCCGTCTGGACCAGGCATTTCTTCGAGACAGAGTGGTGGAACCGGCTCTGGTCA
>NZ_JAHHPN010000127.1:0-41273 GCF_024606325.1 Endozoicomonas sp. ONNA1 | reverse complement strand
TAGACCAATTTATTGCAACAGCAGTAGGACAGCCTTAAGTCCGACAGGCTGCTAGGATATGGATCGTTAGTTAATGTAATGTTCGGTTTTGCGTTGCGTTACTGTGAGAATGATTCTCTAACCCGGATGGGGTGAAGGGGTTTTGAGCTCAGGGCTGTGCCGGCTGGACGATGTATTTCTGTCATTGCTGATAAACATTTATCGAAACGATCATGGCGAAGTGGTTAAACCGTCAGGCTCTGTTTTTGGGTGTGTTGAGCGAAAAGTAGCCGCGGGAAGGCGCTTAGCGTGATCTGCTCAAAATAAAGTGAATTCGAAAGGTTGCTTTCGTTGCGCAATTGAACGGACTGTTATTAAATAAAAAAATAGGGAATTTTTATAACTAAAGCCGCCATGAGCGACAAGCGCCGAGGTGTTGATGTTGATCGAACCGGCGCTCCATGGTGAAAAAGCAGGAATCGCATCTGTGTTTGGGCTGTTTAATAATAAAACAAGTGCTGTCCTTGGAGTGGACATCAGTTCAACCTCAGTGAAGGTTCTCGAACTGGGTCGTGGCAGCAAGGGATACCGAATCGAAGCCTACGGTGAAGAGCCTTTGCCGCCTGGAACTGTGATAGAAAATGTTATTCAGGAGCCAGAGGCTGTTGGGGAGGCTATCAGGCGCGCTGTTTCTCGCAGTCGCAGCAGTGTGAGAAACGCCGCAGTGGCTGTTTCCGGTTCGGCTGTCATCACCAAGACCATCGAGATGGATTCTTCCCTGAGTGATGACGAGATGGAAACACAAATTACCGTAGAAGCCGATCAGTACATTCCGTACGCATTAGACGAAGTGGCTATTGATTTTGAAGTCCTTGGTTTGAAGGAAAATAATCCTGAGCGGGCTGAGGTGCTCCTTGCCGCCTGCCGTCGTGATAATGTCGAAATGCGTGAAGAAGCTCTTGGGCTTGGTGGTCTGAAAGCCAAAGTGGTGGATGTCGAGGCATTCGCCATGGAAAGAGTCTTCGAGCTGGTCAGTGATATGCTGGAGCTGCCGGAGGAAGATCCGGTGGTTGCCATTGTTGACATTGGTGCCAGCAGTACTTCCATCAGTGTCTTGAGCAATGGGCAGACTATTTACACCAGAGAACAATTGTTTGGCGGTCGACAGCTCACTGATGAGATTCAGCGACGCTATGGTCTCAGCCCTGAAGAAGCAGAGAAATCCAAACGTGAAGGGGGGCTTCCGGACGATTTTGAACCTGAAGTGCTGGAGCCTTTCAAAGAGGCAGTTGTGCAACAGGTTTCCCGGTCCCTGCAGTTTTTCTATTCCTCCAGTCAATACAATGATGTTGATGCCATTCTGATGGCCGGTGGAACATCTTCTATTCCGGGTCTTGCTGCTCTGATTCAGGACAAGCTTGGAACGCAGGCGTTATTGGCCAATCCGTTTGCCAAAATGGCGCTATCTTCAAAAGTGGATGTCAGTAAATTAACTGGCAGTGCTCCGGCTTTGATGATCGCCTGTGGGTTAGCCATGAGGAGTTTTGACTGATGGCAAGGATTAACCTTCTCCCCTGGCGTGAGCAACTTCGTGAAGAGCGCAAAAAACGCTTTGTGGTAGCCTGGATGATGACTATTCTGGCAGGTGGTGCCATGATCTTCATGGCTGATCTCTATACCGCTAATGCCATCGGCCATCAGCAAAGCAGGAATCAGTTCCTTCAGAATAAAATTGTTGAACTCGACAAGAGTATTGCTGAGATCAAAGGCCTCAGAGAGAAGCGAGTCCAGCTTCTGGAGCGAATGGAGGTCATACAGAATCTGCAGGGTAACCGACCCATCATTGTTCAGGTATTTGATCAGCTGGCTCGATTGATTCCTGATGGGGTTCACTTCAAGAGCCTTCAGTTTCAGGGAGATACTCTGAAGCTGGTGGGCGTCGCCGAGTCGAATAATCGTATTTCCAGCCTGATGCGTAATTTTGATGCCTCCGAATGGTTTGCTGACCCTAATCTGACCGCCGTACGAAAAGTGACACTCGGCGGAGACCGGATGAATGAATTTGATCTGACCGTGATTCGAACATCACCCGGGAAAGAAGGGGGTGACGAATCATGAGCTTCGCAGACTCTCTTAAAAAACTGAATGAACTGGATCTGGCTGAACTGGATTTTGAAAATGTAGGTGCCTGGCCATTGCCGGTCAGGATTGTTGCCTGTGTGTTGACTTTGGGACTGGTATTTTTTCTGGGTTATCAATTGCACTTGAGTGATCTCCAGAAAACTTACGACACTGTTATTGCAAAAGAGAAAGAGCTGAAGGATCAATTCAGGGTTAAGGCTTTTCAGGCTGCGAATCTGGATGCTTACCGGGCCCAGATGAGAGAGATGGAGGCTTCATTTGGTGCGCTGGTAAAACAGTTACCGAGTGATACCGAGGTGCCCGGTTTACTGGAAGATATTACTTTTACCGGACGTGGTGCGGGTCTGACCTTTGATACCATCAAGTTGCAGCCGGAAAAAGCTACGGAGTTTTATATTGAGCTTCCTATCAGTATTTCGGTGAGTGGTAACTATCACGATATTGGCAATTTTGTCAGTGGTGTGGCTAGTTTGTCACGAATTGTGACGCTTCATGACTTTTCTATCACACCGGAAAAAAATGGGCAGATTCTTAAAATGGAGATTCTGGCCAGAACTTATCGCTACAACGACAAGGAGTCTGAGTAATGAAGTATTTACAAAGACTTATGATTGCTTCTGTCGGTGTTGCGTTGGTGGGTTGTTCCGGTAACAGTGGCTTCAATGATCTTGACCAGTTCATGGCCGAGATGAAGTCCAAGCCTACCGGAAGAATTGATCCGCTGCCCACTTTTACTCCCTACGAAGCATTTACTTATAGTGCTTCTGGTTTAAGAAGTCCCTTTGAGCCGCCAATTAAGTTGAAGGCCTCTGACCTGGCGCTCAGCAGTAATGTCAAACCGGACAATAGTCGGACCAGACAATATCTGGAACAGTTCGATATCGAAACCTTTGCCCTGGTGGGCTCTATCAGTAACGACGCTGGCCTTTGGGGGCTGATTCGTGGTGACGATGGTATTCACCGGGTCAGGGTGGGTGATTATCTGGGTAAAAACCACGGTCGAATCACTTACATTGATGACAGTGAACTGAGAATTGTCGAGATTGTGCCTGCGGGCTCTGACGTCTGGATTGAAAGACCCAGAAGCCTGAGGCTGGATCTTGGTCAACCCTGATCGTTAGACATGTATTTGCAAGGATAGTCCGATCAGTTTCGAAATGGATTTCCCGCTTTGCCATACATACCTCACAAGTTACGTCTCTTTTTGATGGCGGGCATACAAGGTATGGCTCTCATTATGGTGTTCGTTGAAATGCTCACTCTAATAAAGAGTTTCTATGGCTGTTATAACAAGGTAGGCGACATCGCCGCAGAAAACTGGATTTTTCTGATGTCATGCCGATTAGAACAACAATTCTAAAATGCTAAGTGGGTCAAGTAGATGAATAATAAGCCCGTTTTGAAAGCGAGCGCAGTACGAATGTTACTGTATGTGGTGTTGGCGTGGTTGCCGCTTTCTGTCTGGGGTGTAACACTCAAGAAAATGGACGCAGGTACCCTGCCAGGGGATATCGTAGAGCTGCGTCTGATGTTTGATGGTCCAGCACCTGAGGCCAAGGGCTACACAATAGAGCAGCCCCCCAGAATTTCTTTGGATCTGCCATTCACTCGCAGTGATCTGCCCAAGTATAACGAAGTTGGATTTCAGAACACAGAGAGTGTCACAGTGCTTGAAGCCGGGGGCAGAACCCGGCTCGTTGTTAATTTGAAAACAGCTGCTGGCTTTTCCACTAAAGCAGACGGCAACGTGCTTTATGTTTATGTAGGAGCAGAAGATTCCAATACCCGTTCTGCTCTTCCAACGGTGGCCAGTTCTGGTGCACCTCTGGCTGACCCTGCCAGTCATGGCATTACCCATATTGATTTCCAGAGGGGTGAAGAAGGTGAGGGTAATGTTGTCATTACGCTCGCAGATCCTAACATTCCTATGGATATGAATGAGCTGGGTGGTCGCATTCGTCTGGAGTTTCAGGGGAATGTACTGCCAGGCCGCTTACGCAACCGTCTGGACGTCATTGATTTCGCTACTCCCGTTAAATTCATTGATGCCAAGGTCGAAGACGGGAATGCGGTGATTGTGATTGAGCCCAAGGGGGATTACAGCTACCTTGCTTATCAGGCTGATAACACACTGACAGTGAGTGTTAAGCCGGTATCCAGTAAAGATTATGGTCGTGACCGTAAAGGTCTGGCCTATAAGGGTGACAAGTTGTCCCTGAATTTTCAGGATATCGAAGTGCGTGCTGTTCTTCAGTTGATTGCTGATTTTACTGATCTGAACCTGGTGGCTTCAGATACGGTCAGTGGTAATGTGACACTGCGTCTTCAGAATGTGCCCTGGGATCAGGCTCTGGACATCGTTCTTAAATCAAAAGGTCTGGACAAACGGCTTGAAGGTAATGTTCTGACCGTCGCTCCGGCCGAAGAGATTGCAGCCAGAGAGCGTCAGCAACTGGAGAATGACAAACAGATTCGCGAGCTGGCGCCTGTCTACACCGATCTTATTCAGATCAATTACGCTGATGCTTCAGAGATAGCAGAGGTTCTGGCGGGTGAAGGGGAAGAGACCAGTCTACTGACTGAGCGTGGCTCGGTTCAGGTAGTGGCCCGCACCAACAGTCTTCTGGTTAAAGATACTCAGGAAAAGCTGGATGAGCTGCGTGCCCTGATTCAGCGTCTTGATATTCCCGTCAGACAGGTGATGATTGAGGCTCGTATTGTCAATATGAACTCTGATTTTACCCGCGATCTGGGTGTAAAGTGGAGTGGAGCAACAGATCTGACATCGAATGACTCGAATCGGGCTATTGGTATTGGTGGCAGTGGCACTAACGCAGGAAATGACGGGGGCACACCTTCAGCCGGTGTGGGTAGCAACCCATTTATGGACTTTGGTGTAGGCGGAGCTAATGCCGCTACTCTGGCCATTGGCTTTGCAACCAATAGCACTATTTTGAACCTTGAGTTATCTGCCATCTTGTCTGATGGTGGAGGAGAAACGGTTTCTCAGCCAAAAGTGATAACCGCAGACAAGACTAAAGCAGTGATCAAATCGGGTAAGGAAATTCCTTACGAAGAGAAAACATCCAGCGGTGCAACTTCTGTAGCCTTCAAGGATGCGGTGCTTTCCCTTGAGGTCACACCGCAGATCACTCCTGAGGGCAGTATTATTATGGATGTGACGGTCACCAATGACTCTCAGGGTACTGATGCGCCAAATGGAGTACCTACCATCAATAAAAATGAAGTGAGTACTCAGGTGCTGGTCAGAGATGGTGAAACGGTTGTTCTGGGTGGGGTCTTCACTCAGGAGAAGAAAAATGGGACGGTTAAAGTACCTGTGTTGGGTGATATTCCTTATGTAGGACGACTATTCAGAAAAGATACCAGCTCAGATGAAAAAGCCGAGCTGATGATTTTTATCACGCCTCGAGTGATCAGCGACAATTTTACCCTCCGTTAATTCTCCCATCCCGGAAGGCTAAGACCTTCCGGGATCACTTCCAAAAAAATGCCCTATAATGGACTCCGCACTGATAGAGGAATCTTGTTATGGATGGCCGCTCCAATCAACTGTTCGACTCTGATTATTACCAGTGGGTGCAGCAACAGAAAAAACTTCTGGAAAACCGTCAGTTTGATCAGCTTGACCTGGATAATCTCATTGAGGAAGTTGGGGAAATGGGTAAAAGTGAGCGAAACAGCTTTGAGTCCCATCTGATTATCCTGTTGCTCCATCTGCTCAAATACGATTATCAGCTCAGGGTTCTGCAAGACCCCTGGGTGCAGGACAAAGTCATTCATACCTGGCTGCCCAGCATCACTAACCCAAGGATTGAGATTAAGACGTTGCTCAGAAAAAGTCCTTATTTGAACAAGATCAAGGATGAAGCACTGGCTGAAGCGTATTTCTATGCAAGAAAAGATGCTGTGCAAGAGCTGAACAAGTACATTCGCTCAGAAGGCAAAAGGTTGGACAAGAACAGCTTTCCAAAAGAGTGTCCCTGGTCTTTTGATCAGGTGATGGAGATAAACTGGTTGCCAGAATAAACGGCGCATTTGGAGGAAAAGGATATGGTTAACGCTTCCGGTAATCAGTACGACACAGATTACTTTGGCTGGGTTCAGCAACAGAAAAAACTTCTGGAAAACCGTCAGTTTGATGAGCTTGACCTGGATAATCTCATTGAGGAAGTTGAGGGTATGGGTAAGAGTGAGCCAAGGTCGCTGGAGTCTCATCTGGTGGTTTTGTTGCAACACTTACTGAAGTATCAGTATCAGACCTATATCCTGAACCCTCATATGCCCGAGCCCAAAGTGTTCCGATCCTGGTTTGGGCGTATTCGCAATGCCAGGGACGATGCTGGCAAAGTATTGCTTGCTAATCCATCACTAAAGTCTCGATTGGATGAGCTGTATGTCTCGGCCTACAGAGAAGGCAAGAAGCGTGCAATAAGAGAGATGAATGACTATCTGCCAAAACAAAACTGGCTGACTGATGATAGTTATCCGGAGAGTTGCCCTTGGTCATTTGAAGAGATCATGACAGAAGAGTGGCTGCCTTGAATTGTCTATGAATTGAGCCATGCGTTCATTTGACAAAAAACGGGGGTGAAAGCTCCCGTTTTTTGTTGTCAGCATGACTCAGGATGCGCTAGGCTCAGCCTCACACGCAGGCAGGAAGTCGGGCTAACAAAGACAATGCCATTGAGAAATATATATCTGGTAGGCCCTATGGGGGCCGGTAAAAGTACGATCGGGCGAATGTTGGCCAAAGAGCTGGGGCTGCCTTTTTTTGATTCAGATCATGAGGTTGAGGCGCGCAGTGGTGCTGAAATTCCCTGGATTTTTGATGTCGAGGGCGAAGAGGGCTTTCGGCAGCGTGAAATACAGGTAATACAGGATCTTTGTTCCAGGCAGGGTATTGTTCTTGCGACGGGGGGTGGAGCTGTGACCCGACTGGAAAATCGCCAGCAGTTGGGTACCAATGGGGTGGTTGTTTTTCTCAAGGCATCAGTAGCAGCACAATTGGTCAGAACTGAGAAAGACAAGAAAAGACCCTTGTTGCAGAGATCTGATCGTGAGGAAGTGCTGACGCAGCTGTTGAATGAGAGAGCGCCACTCTATTCCAGTATTGCCGATGTCGAGCTGGATACAGAGTTACTATCACCTAAAGCACTGATCAACGAAATCATCCGAACCGTTGGCAAATTGCCGTAAGCAAAGAAAAAGCCTTTGGATTAGTTAATCAATAAAGGTTTTCAGAAAGAGAGAGACGTTTGATGCAGGAGTCGGACATCCTTGAACTGAATGTGGATCTGGGTGAGAGAAGCTACCCCATCTATATTGGTTCAGGCCTTTATGCGGGTGCAGCCAGACCCGGGTTGCTCAAGCCCTATATCAAGGGGCAGCAAGTGGCTATTGTCACTAACGAAACCATTGCTCCTCTCTATTTGGACAAGGTGCGTAGCCTGCTGGAGGGCTTTGACCTGTTGGAAGTCACGCTACCTGATGGAGAAGCGTTTAAGAATCTGAGCACACTTGAAAAAGTGTTTGACGGCTTGCTTAAAGCTCGTCATACCCGTAAAACCACATTGATCGCTCTGGGTGGTGGTGTGGTGGGTGATATGACAGGCTTTGCAGCAGCAGCCTATCAGCGTGGCGTTGATTTTATTCAGATTCCAACCACTCTGCTGTCCCAGGTAGATTCTTCTGTTGGCGGGAAAACCGGCGTTAATCATCCGTTGGGCAAAAATATGATTGGTGCTTTCCATCAACCCAATGTTGTCCTCATCGATACAGACTCTTTGAATACACTCCCTGACCGGGAGTTTTCCGCTGGCGTTGCCGAAGTGATCAAATACGGCCTGATATGTGATGAATCGTTCTATCAGTGGCTGCAAGCAAATATTGAGCGAATCATGGCGAGGGATCAGAAGGCGCTGACTTATGCGATTCATCGTTCGTGCTCTGACAAAGCCTGGGTGGTGGCAGAAGATGAAAAAGAGTCTGGGCTCAGAGCGATTTTAAATCTGGGCCACACCTTCGGACATGCTATTGAAACGCACACGGGTTATGGCGAATGGCTGCATGGTGAGGCGGTTGCTGTCGGTATGGTGATGGCTGCTGAACTCTCCTGCCGACTGGGTCAGATTACCAGAGAAGAACTACAGGGGGTCGTGGCTATGCTCAAAGCCGCACATCTGCCGGTAGAGCCTCCTGAGGGCATGTCACCCGGTCGCTTTATTGAACTGATGTCCGTCGACAAAAAAGTGCTGGATGGAAAATTGAGGCTAGTGCTTTTAGAGCAGATCGGTAAAGCGGTTGTGACAGACCAGTTTGACCGGGTTGTGCTTAATAAGATGCTGAATGAGGTGTGCAGAATATAGAGCTTATTGCTTATTGTTCTTTTTGTGTATTTGTGATCGAGGGGTTGGCCGTGTAAAATGGTCAGCCCCTCGTCTTTTGTGGCGAGATTGAATGTCTGCAACTTCGACCTGTTTTTCATGAAGTAGTAGTAGGGAGTACACTCTTTTTTTGTACTCTTTTTTGAATTAAAATCCATAAAAACGAATAAATATTCTTTGGTTGTGGTTGTCCTGCAAGACAACCGCTACAACCTGAGCCATAAATGCAGCCAGCATCACAGTGTCAAGACAGCAGCGGGATGTGGGAGAGCTGCATTTTTACAGAATAAAGTGCCTTGGACAAAATGAGAACAACGATCGTCCGGGAGTCTGAGCGAGCAGGTTTCCAGAGTGACAGAAGTTTCAAGGTTTATAATAACTGACGATGAGAGAGTGCTTATGAAACCAGGTCTGTATAATCCTGAGGAGTTCAGGGATAACTGTGGTTTCGGGCTGATTGCCCACATGGAAGGAGAGAAGAGTCATAATCTCCTGACAACCGCGATTGAAGCACTTACCTGCATGACGCACCGTGGTGGTATTGCTGCAGATGGTAAAACAGGCGACGGTTGTGGCTTGTTGATTCAGACACCTGATACCTTCTTCCGCACTGTCGTTAAAGAGCAACTGGGTAAAGATCTTCCAGCCCGTTACGCTGTGGGGATGCTATTCCTGAGTCAGGATGAATCCGTCGCCGATCATGCCAGAAAAAAACTCGAAGCTGAACTGGAAAAGAAAAACCTGGTAGTGCTTGGCTGGCGAAAGGTGCCGGTCAATAGTGAGTGTCTTGGCCCTATTGCTTTGGATCAGCTACCCGTTATTGAACAGGTGTTTGTAGGTCATCAGGGCGAGTTGGAGGAAGCCGAGTTTTCAGCCCGTCTTTATATGGCCCGTCGCTTCACCAATATGGCGCTTGAGCAGGATCAGGACTTTTATATCTGTTCCCTGTCTACTCAGGTCGTGACCTACAAAGGTCTGATGATGCCTGTAGATCTGGCTAACTTTTATCAAGATCTGGGTGACCCCCGGTTTGAAACCGCAATCTGTGTATTCCATCAGCGTTTCTCTACAAACACCATGCCACGCTGGAAGTTGGCTCAGCCTTTCCGTCTCTTGGCTCATAATGGTGAAATTAACACCATCACCGGTAACAGAAACTGGTCACAGGCTCGTCGAAACAAATTCAAATCTGAGCTTCTGCCCGATCTGGATCAGATCTCTCCTCTGGTCAACCGAACCGGGTCCGATTCATCCAGCCTCGACAACATGCTTGAAATTCTGGTAACCGGTGGTGTTGATCTGTACCGGGCTATCCGAATGCTGGTTCCGCCTGCCTGGCAGAATGTTGATACCATGGATCCCGGTCTCAGGGCATTTTATGAATTCAACTCCATGCACATGGAGCCCTGGGATGGTCCTGCTGGTCTGGTGCTTACCGACGGTCGTCGTGCTGTTTGTGCACTGGATCGCAATGGTCTGCGCCCTTCCCGCTGGGTTATTACTAAAAACGGCTATCTGACCGTTGCTTCTGAAGTGGGTGTTTATGATTATCAGCCTGAAGATGTGGTGGCCAAAGGTCGTGTTGGTCCGGGTGAAGTTCTGGCCATTGATGTTGAGTCAGGCGAATTGCTTCAGGCCCATGATATTGATGAGCAGCTGAAGACTCGACAGCCTTATAAGAAGTGGTTGAAACAGAATGCTTATCGTATCCGTTCCCGATTCAGGGATGAAGATCACAAAATTGAGCATCTGGATTCAGAACTACTGAAGGTTCATCAGAAGATGTTCTCAGTGACTTTTGAAGAGCGTGATCAGGTGATCCGTCCTCTGGCTGAGAGCGGACAGGAAGCGGTAGGCTCAATGGGCGACGATACGCCAATGGCGGTATTGTCAGGTCGTGTGCGTTCCGTGTATGACTACTTCAGGCAGCAGTTTGCCCAAGTCACGAATCCACCTATCGATCCTCTGCGTGAAGCGATCGTTATGTCCCTGGAAACCTGTCTGGGACGTGAGAAAAATATATTTGAAGAGACCCCTGAACATGCTGGTCGTGTGGTACTCAAATCGCCAGTGCTGTCGACGACCAAATTCCTGAATCTGATCAATGCTCATCATCAGCATGATGACCTTGATGTGGCTTACATCGACATCAATTACAAGCCTGAAGAAGGTTTAAGGTCGGCTATAGAGCGCATTTGTGCTCAGGCAGAGCAGGCTGTAAGAGACGGCAAGGCACTGATTCATCTGAGTGATCGGGATATCAATGATGAAAAGCTGCCTGTGCATGCGGCTATGGCTACAGGCGCAGTTCATCACAGACTGATTGATACGGGCCTGCGATCCGATGCCAATATACTGGTAGAAACAGCCACCGCCAGAGATTCTCATCAGTTCGCGGTATTGCTGGGCTTCGGTGCTACGGCTATTTATCCCTACCTGTCTTACGAAATTATTCATGACCAGATTCGCTCCGGAGAGGTTCTGGCGGATCCTCTGGATGCCTACAAAGCTTATCGCAAGGGCATCGATAAAGGGCTGTTGAAGATTCTCTCCAAGATGGGGATCTCTACCATTGCTTCCTATCGTGCTGCGCAGCTGTTCGAAGCCATTGGTCTCTCTTCTGAAGTCGTTGACCTGTGTTTCAAGGGTGTTCAGAGTCGTATTGAAGGAGCTGGTTTTGATGCGATTCAGCAAGATCAGCAGTTACTCTCTGAAACCGCCTGGAAGAAGAGGAAGCCCATTCAGCAGGGTGGCCTTCTTAAATATGTGCACGACAGTGAGTATCACGCATTCAATCCTGACGTCGTTCAGCAGCTTCAGAAAGCAGTGTCCACAGGTGATTATGAAGAGTTTCGTCGTTACTCCAAACTGGTAAACGAAAGGCCGGTTGCTACCTTGCGTGATCTGATGGGCCTCAAAAAGGCCGATAAAGCTCTGGCTATCGATGAAGTTGAACCTGCTACCCATATTCTCAAACGATTCGACTCTGCAGCTATGAGTCTTGGCGCCCTGTCTCCGGAAGCCCATGAAGCTCTGGCTGAAGCGATGAACCGTCTGGGCGGTCGTTCCAACTCAGGTGAAGGGGGTGAGGACGAAGCACGCTTTGGCACTAACCGGGTTTCTAAAATAAAGCAGATTGCCTCTGGTCGTTTTGGTGTGACGCCCCACTACCTGGTCAATGCGGATGTTCTGCAAATTAAAGTGGCACAGGGTGCCAAGCCAGGTGAAGGGGGGCAGCTGCCGGGTGGCAAGGTGAACAAGCTGATTGCCCGATTGCGTTATTCGGTACCTGGTGTGACACTGATTTCACCGCCACCGCACCATGATATCTATTCGATTGAAGATCTGGCTCAGCTGATTTTCGACTTAAAACAGGTGAACCCTGATGCGCTGGTCTCCGTAAAACTGGTATCAGAGCCCGGTGTCGGCACCATCGCTGCGGGTGTTGCCAAGGCATATGCTGATCTCATTACCATCTCTGGTTACGACGGAGGCACTGCTGCCAGTCCCTTGACGTCTATCAGATATGCAGGTTCTCCTTGGGAGCTGGGTCTGACAGAGGCTCATCAGGCACTGAGAGCGAACGATTTGCGCGGAAAGGTTCGTCTTCAGACCGATGGTGGCATCAAAACAGGCCTTGATGTCGTAAAAGCCGCCATTCTGGGTGCTGAAAGTTATGGTTTTGGTACCACACCGATGGTTGCTATGGGATGTAAGTACCTCAGAATCTGCCACCTGAACAACTGTGCAACCGGCGTCGCAACTCAGGACCAGCATCTGAGAGAAAATCACTTCATCGGCACGGTTGAGATGATCATGAACTTCTTCACTTTTGTGGCTGAAGAGGTTCGTGAGTGGTTGTCCGTGTTGGGAGCTAAAAGTCTTGGAGACGTCATTGGCCGAACAGAGTTGCTGGAGCTGCTTCCTGGTGATACAGACAAGCAAAAAGGCCTCGATTTGACACCCATTGTCCACAACGATCTGATTCCCGAAGACAAGCCTCATACCTGTCAGGTTGAGCGTAACCCTTCCTATGACAAGGGTGAGTTAGCAGAGGTAATGGTTAAAGCCTGTCTACCCGCTATCGAAAGTGGCGAGGGAGGCGAGTTTGAGTTCACGGTGGGCAACTGTGACCGTTCAATTGGTGCCAGATTGTCGGGTGAGATTGCCAAACGTCATGGTAATCAGGGGATGGCAGAGAGTCCGGTTAAGCTCAACCTGAAAGGTACTGCCGGACAGAGCTTTGGTGTCTGGAATGCGGGCGGTCTGGATATGCGTCTGGAAGGGGATGCTAATGACTACGTGGGTAAAGGCATGACAGGCGGCAACCTGATTATCCGTCCGCCCCGGGGGAGTGCTTTCAATTCTAACGAAACCTCTATCATCGGTAACACCTCTCTTTATGGCGCTACCGGTGGACGCCTTCTGGCCGCTGGCCGTGCCGGTGAGCGTCTTGGTGTTCGGAACTCCGGGGCTACTGCCATTGTCGAAGGTGCAGGGGACCACTGTTGTGAGTACATGACAGGTGGTCTGGTGGTGGTACTGGGCGAAACAGGACACAACTTTGGTGCCGGTATGACCGGTGGCTTTGCCTACGTGCTAGATCTGAAACGTAACTTTGTTGATCGTTATAATCACGAACTGGTAGATATTCACCGAATTGATACCGAATCCATGGAGGACTATCAGTCTCACCTGATGGGTCTTCTGGATGAGTATGTAAAAGAGACAGGCAGTGAATGGGGGCGTGAACTTCAGGAGGAGTTTTACGACTATCGGGGTCGTTTCTGGCTGGTGAAGCCAAAGGCGGCCAGTTTGGACTCATTGCTGGCGAGTACACGTGGGCGTCCCGAGTAGGGTGCTTGCAACCGCTTGCAAGAAAAGTCTTTAGAACAGCCATGTGCGCTGCAGCCAAGAGATGGTAATAAGCAGCATATGCAGCAGCGGCATGAGCGTTATAAAAACAATCAGCGAATGAGGTCAAATTCATGTCACAGTTTAACAACCGACTTAACAATCATTTTCAATTTGTCGAAGTAGGAAGAGAAGATCCGGAAAAAAAGGCCCTACAGGTTCGCAAGAATGATTTTGTAGAGATCTATGAGTCCTACAGTGAAAAACAGGCTAAGCAGCAATCTCATCGCTGCCTTGCCTGCGGTAACCCTTATTGTGAATGGAAGTGCCCTGTGCACAACTACATTCCGGACTGGTTGAAGCTGGTTTCAGAGGGTAATTTATTTGAGGCCGCTGAGCTTTCTCATCAGACCAATAGTCTGCCAGAGGTCTGTGGTCGTGTATGTCCACAGGACCGACTCTGTGAGGGTGCCTGCACCCTGAATGACGGGTTTGGTGCTGTAACCATTGGCGCTACTGAAAAATATATTACCGATACGGCGCTGGCCCTGGGTTGGCGACCGGATATGTCCAAGGTGGTGTGGACAGATAAAAAAGTAGCCGTGATCGGTGCTGGTCCTGCGGGTCTGGGCTGTGCAGACGTGCTGGTCAGAAACGGTGTAAAACCTGTTGTATTTGATAAAAACCCGGAAATTGGTGGTCTGCTGACGTTTGGTATCCCTGAGTTCAAGCTTGAGAAATCAGTGATGTCCCGTCGTCGTGAAGTGTTCACGGAAATGGGTGTTGAATTCAGGCTGAATACTGAAATCGGTAAAGATGTCCTGATGGAAGATCTGATGGCAGAATACGATGCCGTATTTATGGGCATGGGAACCTACACCTACATGAAAGGGGGGTTCCCGGGTGAAGACCTTCCTGGCGTTCATGATGCTCTGCCATTCCTGATTTCCAGCGTGAATCGCAACCTGGGTTTTGAAAAAAAAGCGTCTGATTTCATCGGCATGAAAGGAAAACGTGTCGTGGTTCTCGGTGGCGGTGACACGGCCATGGACTGTAACCGTACTTCCATCCGTCAGGGGGCTGAGTCGGTCGCTTGTGCCTATCGCCGTGATGAAGAGAATATGCCGGGCTCGCGACGTGAAGTCGCTAATGCCAGACAGGAAGGTGTCAAGTTCCTGTTCAATCGTCAGCCTGTTGAGATTGTCGGTAACGGTAAGGTAGAAGGTGTCAAAGTTATCACCACCAAGCTGGGTGAGCCTGATGAGCAAGGGCGTCGTCGTCCTGAGCCGGTTCCGGGCAGTGAGGAAATATTAGAAGCCGACGCGGTATTGATTGCTTTTGGATTTCGTCCAAGTCCTGCTGACTGGTTCGGGTCCCATGATATTCAACTGAATGAGTGGGGTGGAGTCGTTGCGCCTGAGCAGGCCAGGTATAAGTTTCAGACTTCCAATCCTAAAGTTTTCGCCGGTGGGGATATGGTTCGTGGTTCTGATCTGGTGGTTACAGCGATTTGGGAAGGTCGTCAGGCGGCTGAGGGCATTATGGACTATCTGGATGTTTGATCCTGCAGAGAGCTTATCAGGATGAATGTTCTCGAGCAGTGGAAGATTGTCATTAGGGGGGGGAATGAGTATTCTCCCCCTTTTATTTTCTAACATCGTAGCTTTTTCGGTTTGGGCAGACTCTAAGCGCTTGCCCGGATCTTCTTACGGCTTATTGCATTGTTCCTGAATTCTGGAAACCCCATGACCGAGCTGAAAAATGATCGCTTACTGAGGGCTCTGCTGAGAGAGCCTGTTGATGTCACCCCCGTATGGATGATGCGTCAGGCTGGACGTTATTTGCCTGAATATCGGGAGCTTAGGAGCAAAGCGGGTGATTTTATGTCGCTTTGTATGAATCCTGAGCTGGCTTGTGAAGTAACCATTCAGCCACTGGTGCGTTTCGACCTGGATGCGGCCATTCTTTTTTCAGATATCCTCACCATCCCGGATGCAATGGGCTTGGGGTTGTATTTTGAGACGGGAGAAGGCCCGAGGTTTAAAAAGCCCATTCGAACAGCGAGCGATGTTGAAGCACTGTCTGTTCCGGATCCCGAAAAGGATCTGGGCTATGTCATGGATGCGTTACGCACTATCCGCTCCGAGCTCAATGGTCGTGTGCCTCTGATTGGTTTTTCCGGCAGTCCGTGGACTCTGGCTACCTACATGGTTGAGGGGGGGAGCAGTAAAGATTTTCGTCGTATAAAAGCGATGATGTTTGATCAACCCCAGATGTTGTCTCAATTACTGGATGTATTGGCAGACTCTGTGACACATTATCTGAATGCCCAGATTAAAGCAGGAGCTCAGGCCGTCCAGATCTTTGATACCTGGGGTGGGGCGCTTTCTCCTGAGTGCTATAGAGCATTTTCCTTAAAGTACATGGAGAAGATTGTTTCAGGTTTGATCAGAGAACATGAGGGTAGAAAGGTGCCCGTCATTCTTTTCACCAAAAATGGTGGTCAGTGGCTCGAATCCATGGCCGCAACCGGTGCGGATGCTCTGGGCCTGGATTGGACGACCGATATTTCTGATGCACGTCGTCGTGTAGGGGATAAGGTCGCGTTGCAGGGAAATATGGACCCATCGGTTCTCTATGCATCATCAGAGCGCATAAGAGAAGAAGTGGCTAAAATTCTCAGAGGTTTCGGACCGGGTGAGGGTCACGTCTTCAATCTGGGGCACGGCATTCATCAGTTTGTCGAACCTGATCGTGCAAGAGCCTTTGTCGATGCGGTCCACGAACTGTCAGTCCGATACCATGCACAATAATTGACCGTATTCGTCAGCCTGATGTCTTCTGGCCTCAGGCTGTCTCATTCTTATCCTGATGGGGTTCTCCCAGAACCTGTGAAATTGTCTTCTTGAGCGTTTTGGATTCAGTGGGTTTGGTCAGGAATTGACTGATCCTCAATCTATCCGCATGTTGTTTTCCTGGTGGGTTTGTAGCACCGGTGAGCATGATGATTTTTGGGATCTCCATCTGACTCTCTTCCTGGAGTCTTTCAGCCATTTGGATGCCATTCATACCCGGCATATGGTGGTCAAGTATGATCACGTCGAAGGCTCTTCCCAGGTAGGCTTCGTTGCGAATCATAGCCAGCGCTTCCCGACCGTCTTCAGCATCCAGTGTATTGATGCCCATCAGTGCACATTGTTGGGCCAGAACCTGTCTACAGGTTTTATTGTCATCAACAATCAGTGCCTTGATATTTTTGTGATAGAAAAGCGGTTGTTCATCCCGACGAATGGCGTTTGTTGTTTGTTGTTTATGTGGAATGGCAAACCAGATATGCGTGTTGCCCTGATTCATGATGCCAAAGTGCCCGGACATGGCTTCAATTAATTGGATGGTAATGTAAAGATGTATGCTGATGTTGGCCTGTTTTTTCGCTTCAGAGTAACTGAGTCCACTGATGTTACCCGGAAGGTTCAGAGCTTGTTTCCCCTGACTGTAACTGATCTGATAAAGAATGTAGCCGTCTTTACTTTCATTCTGCCTGTTCGGTTCTGAGTCTGGCAGCTGGGCGTTCTGACTGACGGAAATCATTATTTCACTGTTTTTTGTTTGGCGAAAGATATGAATCAGGGCGCCTTCTAAAATGAGTGATAGCTGACGTGTATCTGTTTCACTGATATCCGGGACATCAGGGTGCACAAAGCTGATCAGTTCAGTATTCAGTTGCTCTGCCCGTAACCGGAATTTAATGAGGCAGTCGTTCAGAAACTCATTGATATCGTAGGGTTTGATCTCAAGGCTGGCTTCGTTTTGCTCAAGTTTCCAGGCTTCAGAAAGCAGGTTGATCAGATTGCTGAGCTCGTTGCCTGCATATCTCAGGGTTTCAACATAGTTTTCCTGTTTGGGGGTCAGCTGTGTGCTTCGGAGTAGTTCAGACATCCCCAGTACGCCATTTAAAGGTGTTCTGAGTTCATGGCCCAAAGCGTTAAATAGACTCTTATCTTTTGTCATTTGGGTTTTGGATGCCGGGCTGAGTGGTGGTTCCTGTGCGAGCTTTGCTCCCTTTGGCAGACGTCTCTGGTAACCAAAATAAAAGCTGGAGGCAAGAATGGTTAACGAAGTTGCTTGAAGCAGCATCCAAGTGGCGGCAGTGGGGTTATAATCGAAAACGCCCAGAATAGCCAGTGAGGCTAACAGGTGGACAAGGGCATAAGGGGTGGTAATCCAGGCAGGAATCTTCAGTGCACCGGGTACTCTGACGAACAGGCTGCAATACCAGATGATCTGAGTCGTCAGCAGGTTGAGTATCAGACTGTGCTCCAGGGATGCAGAGGTGCCTGTCAAAGTAAGTATCAGTAATGATGTCGAGATGATGGAGAGCGTGTTAAAACAGTAGATGAGTTTAACGCTCTTTCCCGTCAAACTGGCGCGAGCTAATTGACTGAGCAGAATGGTTCCAACGATCAGTGAAACGTTCATCATCAAGTTTTGCAGCCATCCTGACTCGAACTTGCTGATATGAAATAATCCCTGCCAGCTTATCAAAAATATCGTGCCCATAAAGCAGAAGCCGGCCAGATAGATATGAGCCTTCTGATGAAATTTAAACCCGTTAATGGCATTCATAATCATCATGACGAAAAACAGAGCCAGCAGCCAACCGCTTTGCCAGTGAGTGAATGCCAGATCGCTGAGAACTGCACTGGGAGACTTCAGAGAGGCGTGTAGGTTGCCTGAGGCGCTTGCGGGTATCTCAATAAATAAATCCAGTGTTTTATCCACAAAGGGCATCAGATTATAAAGATAAACATTGCTGCCGGGCTGTCGTCTATCTGGAAGTTGCCTGTAATGTTTTGGGCCTGAAATATACGCAGTTAGCGATACGCCGGGTGGTGGTTGAAGCCAGAGAATGGGTATAGGCTTAACGTTGATGTCTTTGGGCAGTGAGATCTTGATCCAGGCTGTGCCTTTCTGGCTGGTGAAGTAAAGGCTTTTCCTCTGCCAGGGAGCAAAACGAAACAAGTAATCCAGATCATTGATCTGATCTAAATCGAGTGAACTTTCCGGATCAATGAAAATTCTGGAGAAAGGCTCAAGATTGATGGAAACTTTTTGAGGCTGCTGATGAGTGATCTGATCAAGGCTGAATACTTTCGCACTGTAGGTGGTAGCCAGAACCATTAGTAATACTGCTCTTATCCACAACCCAACCTTGATACGAAGGCGCGACATCGACTCTGTGCCTGAGGAGGGGTGGGGGGCAATCGATAACAGGCGGTTGAATACAGCGCACATAATATTTATTGAAAATTCCATTTTTCGATTGGTAGTGAGTATACCCTAAGCTGGCTTGCGGAAAAGTGGAATCGTTGCAATTTTATATAACTTTACTTTGAAGGTTTTTGTGCTCTGGAGATAGAAGCTTTATGAGTTTTTTATTCTATTGTTCGGTGGACGCTAGTTTAGATGGGGTGAAGTGTGATCAGCTGATGGAGCGGGTAGGCTGTTCGCTCCATCTGAAAAGCATCAAATACTTAATGTTCTCTGGCTATAGCGCGATAGCCAATGTCTGTCCTGAAGTAAGCATTATCCCACTGAATTTTTGAGGAGGCCTGATAGGCTTTGTCCTGCGCTTCGCTGACGCTGCTGCCCAGAGCCGTGACACAGAGTACGCGACCGCCATAGGTCACTACTTGTTCTCCCCTTAACTGAGTGCCGGCGTGAAACACTTTGCAGTCTGTTGAGTTGGCTTTCTCAATACCAGTGATGATGTCGCCTTTGTGGTACTTTTCCGGGTAGCCACCTGCGGCCATAACAACGCCAAGTGCGGTTCTTTCATCCCACTGGGCCTGGATTTGATCCAGCTTTCCTGTTGCGCCAGCCAGACAAAGTTCAGTCAGACTGGATTGCAGACGCATCATAATGGGCTGGGTTTCAGGGTCACCGAAACGACAGTTGAATTCCAGTACTTTTGGTGTGCCTTTGTCGTCAATCATCAGGCCTGCGTAAAGAAAACCCTTGTAGGTGTTACCTTCGGCAGCCATACCTTTCACGGTGGGAATGATCACTTCCTCCATTGCGCGCTCATGAATGCTCTGAGTCACTACCGGTGCCGGCGAGTATGCACCCATACCACCCGTGTTAGGGCCTTTGTCACCGTTATCCCTGGCTTTATGATCCTGGCTGGTCACCAGAGGTAGAATGTTTTTGCCATCCACCATAACAATAAAGCTGGCTTCTTCTCCTTGAAGGAATTCTTCGATAACCACCCGGTGTCCTGCTTCACCAAAGGCGTTGCCAGCCAGCATGTCATCAATGGCAGCAAGTGCCTGTTCTTCTGTGTCAGCAAGAATGACGCCTTTGCCAGCCGCCAGTCCGTCCGCTTTTACGACAACAGGGGTGCCTTTCTCACGGACATAGGCTTTGGCCTGATCAATGTCAGTGAAGGTTTGATAGTCGGCAGTAGGGATTTTGTGGCGAGCCAGGAAGTCTTTGGTGAAAGCCTTCGAGCCTTCCAGTTGTGCAGCACCTTGAGTGGGGCCGAAAATAGTGAGGTTGGCTGCTTCAAAGCGGTCAACAATACCGGCCACCAGAGGGGCTTCAGGGCCAACAATGGTAAGGTCGATGTTTTCTTCGCTGGCGAATTCAACCAGTTTATCGAGTTCAAGAACATCAATGCTGATGTTGGTTATGCCTTGCTCAAGAGCTGTTCCTGCGTTTCCAGGTGCCACAAAAACCTGTCCTACCTTGTCGTCTTGAGTTGCTTTCCAGGCGAGCGCATGTTCGCGTCCGCCACTGCCGATGATAAGTACTTTCATAGGTTTGCCTGTCCCCGGGGAGTCTGTTTGTGGTGGATAGCCAGTGTTTGTTATTGGTCGTAGATCGAGTGAAAAAAGAGACACATTCTGTGTCTCTTGTCAGCGATCAGTGACGAAAATGTCTGACGCCTGTGAATACCATGGCAATGCCGACCTCGTTGGCGGAATCAATCACTTCTTGATCTCGCATGGAGCCGCCTGGCTGGATGACAGCGGTAATTCCGGCACTGGCGGCTGCATCAATGCCATCCCTGAATGGGAAGAAGGCGTCTGATGCCATTACAGATCCGCGGACTTCCAGATTTTCGTCGGCTGCCTTGATGCCGGCAATTCGAGCACTGTAAACCCGGCTCATCTGACCTGCACCTATACCGATGGTTTGATGATCCCTGGCGTAGACGATCGCATTCGACTTGACAAACTTACCCACTTTCCAGGCGAAAAGCAGATCGTCCAGTTCTGCTTCAGTGGGTGTTCTCTCTGTAACTGATTTCAGTTCCAGGGTGCTGGTTACCTTGATGTCGCTGTCTTGAACCAGCAGTCCGCCATTGACTCGTTTGAAATCCAGAAAATGTTCTGTTGTCTCTGGTAGTGTGCCGCAACACAGTAGCCGGATATTCTTTTTGTTCTGAAGAATGATTTCTGCTTCGCTGTCGACTTCCGGAGCAATGATGACTTCTACAAACTGACGATCAATGATGGCGTTGGCAGTGACTGCATCGAGTTTTCTGTTAAACGCTATGATGCCACCAAAGGCGGATGTGGGGTCGGTTGTGTAGGCTCTGTTATAAGCCTCAAAGATGTCAGCGCCGATGGCTACACCACATGGGTTGGCATGTTTGACGATGACACAGGCAGCAGATTCAAAGGATTTGACACATTCCAGAGCCGCATCGGTGTCAGCAATATTATTGAAAGAGAGTGCCTTGCCCTGAATCTTCTGAGCACTGGAAACAGTGCCCGAAGGAGCAGGATCTTCTACATAGAAAGCGGCTTTCTGATGGGGGTTCTCGCCATAACGCATGTCCTGTACTTTTTTGTACTGACGGTTAAAAGTTCGAGGAAAGGCTTCTGGTTCTTCGTTATCGCCCGTCAATGTTCCGAGATAGTTGGCAATAGCACCATCATACTGAGCAGTATGCTCAAAGGCCTTTACTGCAAGATCAAAACGAGTCGCTGCAGAAACAGAGCCGTTGTTCTCACCAAGCTCGGAGAGCACCCGGGTGTAGTCTTTTGCATCGACGACAATCGTGGTGTCCCTGTGGTTTTTGGCAGCAGCACGAACCATGGTGGGGCCACCAATGTCAATGTTCTCGATCGCCATCTCCAGTGTGCAGTCCTCACGGGTCACTGTCTGCTCGAAGGGGTAGAGGTTGACGACGACCAGATCGATTGGCTTGATACCGTGCTCTGTCATGACGGCTTCGTCCTGACCGGAGCGACCCAGAATGCCTCCGTGAACTTTGGGGTGCAGGGTTTTGACTCTGCCGTCCATCATTTCCGGAAAGCCAGTGTAACTGGAGATTTCCACAGCGGGAATATCGTGCTCAACCAGCAGATTGTACGTGCCGCCCGTGGAGAGGATTTCTACTGAGCGCTGATGCAGTGCACGTGCAAATTCCACTATCCCGGTTTTATCTGAGACACTGATCAGGGCTCTTCGAAGGGGAGGCTGTTCGAAATCGTTTGCCATCATTCCTTTACTCACTGAAAAATCGTTGCCTGAAAAGCTGACTGATTCTAGCCGGATTTGAGCTTCTTCGCAGCATCCGATTCTCGGAAATAGTGGGAAATACAAAAATAATGTTGCTACCTCGAACTGAAGTACAGGTTATTACAAAGCTATTGATCTTCAAAAAGATCTGGGTTTTGTTTTTATATGGGTTGTAAAGACGGGAGGTAGATAAAGTCGTATTCATGTCACAGATCATAATACGACTTTAGAGGCAGGGAGGTTACAAAAGGTCGTATTGCTTGAGTTTCTTTCTTAGTGTGCCACGGTTCAAACCAAGCAGGACTGAAGCTCTGGTCTGGTTACCCTTGACGTACGTCATAACGGTTTCCAGAAGGGGGGCTTCTACTTCAGAAAGGACCATCTGGTATACATCGGTTACTTCCTGACCATCCAGATGGCTGAAGTAGTTGTTCATTGCTTTCTCAACACTGTCGCGGAGTGTCTGCGTTTCACTCTCGATAGGGCTGGTTAGTGTCTGTCCATGGACAGAGGGTTTATCAGTAATAATATGAGGTGCCGTCATGCTGCAATATCCTTGTGATGACTTAAGGTTTGAAAGTACTCCAGTATGCAGTTTTCTTGTTCTTCTGCAGACTCTAGATTGTTGAATTGTTTGCGAAGTCTTGATCCGGATGGGCTGGCCTGCAGGTACCAGCCAACGTGTTTTCTGGCTATGCGCACGCCTTGGGTTTCACCATAAAACTCGTGAAGTGCAGCAAGGTGACCCAGTAGAATGGACTGGATCTCTTTGTGTTCCGGCGCTGGCAGCTGTTTACCCTGTTCAAGGTAGTGGTTAATCTCCCTGAATATCCAGGGTCTTCCCTGGGCTGCACGTCCCACCATGACGGCGTCTGCGCCTGTGATGTCCAATACCGCTTTTGCTTTCTCGGGAGAAGTAATATCGCCATTGGCTATCACTGGAATCTCCATGGATTCACAAATTCGGGCAATGGTCTCGTATTCAGCCTCACCCTTATACATACACTGGCGGGTTCTACCATGAACGGCCAGAGCGGATATACCAAAGTCCTGTGCCATCAAGGCAATGTCGAGGCCGTTTTTGTTTTCAGGACACCAGCCGGTCCGTGTCTTTAGAGTGACCGGGATATCAACCGCCTGAACCACTGACTTCAATATTTGCTTTACCAGTTCAGGTTCTCTCATCAGAGCGGAGCCAGCCGCTTTGTTGCAGACTTTTTTTGCAGGGCAGCCCATGTTGATATCAATGATTTGGGCGCCCCGTTCCTGGTTTAGACGAGCCGCAACAGCCATTTGTTCCGGGTCACTGCCTGCAATCTGAACAGAGCGAGGTTGAAACTCTTCGGCGTGATGATCCATTCTCAGTCGAGACTTTCGTGTGTTCCAGAGTTTTGGGTTGCTGGTCACCATTTCTGAGACGGCCATACCCGCTCCCATTCTCAGACACAGTTGCCTGAATGGGCGATCTGTTACTCCGGCCATGGGGGCCAGGATAACCGGACTTTGAATAGTGTATGGACCTATCTTTAACAAAGTGGTTTGCCTCAATCCAGCGTTGCTACTGTCCAGAGCGTGATAAAAATCCTCTAAGGTGATTTAAATGACTGCTCGGGATCATGAAAAAAGCAAGAGGTCGATCTTGCGGGGTTTTCAAAGATTTATACGACTTTCAGTGTCTCTTTGTGGGAGATCAGGCAGGCGTAATCGCATATAATACTCTGTACAATTTTTAGACGAAAGGGTGTTTTATTGTGGGCTCTGACTGGAACAGCACTCATCTTCACGAGCAGTTATTACCACGTACCGGTGTCCTGTTGCGAAATATGACCTTTCAAAGACGGTGTATAGTGACTTTTGTGAAAAGTACCGCAAGTAATAATTTAGGTGATCTAAGTGATTTTTGATCTCGATTAAATACCTATAGATTTGCGATATCTACTTATTGCAATTGCTCGGTTACGGTTTGTGGATGCACTTGCCGGTAAAACACCATAGAGACTCGATTTATAGGGCTTTCGCTTCTGCCAGTCTTTTAATTGGCAGGTAAAAAATACAGCTGATAGTTGGTAGCTCCATTGCCGGGATCAACGATTTCCATACTGAGCCTTATGGGGTGTCCGCTGGGTATCTCTCTGGATCCAGCCAGTGCACCGCCCAGATACTCCTTCGGGCGAAACCGTCTACTGGCTTCGGGTTGGCCATTAATGTCAGTAAATGTTAACTCAAGCAGGGGCCAGGGTTGCGGAAACGTGGCTTCATTGATGATCACTGAGTCTACTACCAGACCTTCGCTTCGCTCGGGGTGGCTACGGATGTGCAGTTGCAGGCTTTTGATGGCGTTAACATCTACCAATGCCGGAAGGGAGCAGTTCAGATATTGACAGCTTAAAGTGTATGCTGGTCTCAAACGTGGGTCGAGTGAAAGCTGATCTCTGTTAAACCATGCGTACTGTCCAGCAAGCGATACAGAAAAAATCAGGATCAGAGTGACCCAGCCCATTACTCTCAGGGAACTTCTTCCTGATTCTTCATCAACCTCAACGTGCTCCTTATTCAAAGTATCCAGAAAAGAATGGAATGGGGGCTCTTCTTCAGGCGTCGTTTCGACGGCTCTTAAAGTGCTTTCTTCAGGCTTGCTATCCTGAGTCGTGTTTTTCTCTGCTACTTTGTCATGTCGGGTCGATTGTTTTTCAGCCGGTTTGTCTTTCGGCTTCTTCTGGAGCGGTTTTTCCGGAGCAGCTTTATTGGGCATGTTTGATAGGGCATCAAACACCTCAAGACAGGAACCGCATCGAACCGAACCACTGGCGGCTCGTAATTGCGCCTGGGTCACCTTAAAGGAGGTCTGGCATTTTGGGCAGCGGGTGATTCGAGAGCCTTTCATGAAGCCTGTATGCGTTACTGTCTTGATTGAGTGTGGATTATTAGATCAAAGAGCTACAAAGGATGTCCACAGCCCGAAAGATAAAATCTTCCGGGATCTTGTCTGAAATCAGTCTGATATCAAAAAATATTGCATCTTTTTATGGTTATTACTTCCGGGTTCCGGTCACCAGGATCCAGTCTTCGTTCTGTACAACTGGTCCCAGGTCAAACCATTCAGAGTAGGTGCTGACGATACTGCTTTTCTGTTCTGAGAGAATGCCGGATAAAGTGATTTTTCCGCCACCTTTGAGATAGCTCGCCAATGTGGGGGCGAGTTCTACCAGTGGGCCTGCGAGTATGTTGGCTATGACGACGTCTGCTTTATTTTTCGGGACTTGTTCGGGCAGATATACTTTCAGTTTTTCCGGGGCGATCCCGTTCCTCTCAGCATTATCGATAGTAGCTTCCAGTGCCTGAGGATCAAGATCCACACCTGTGACTGTTTTGGCACCCAGCAATAGTGCTGCAATCGCCAGAATGCCGGACCCACATCCGTAGTCGATAACCGATTGGTTTTCGAAATTTTCCTGCTTTTCCAGCCATTCAAGGCACAGGGCTGTGGTTGGGTGAGTGCCTGTTCCAAAAGCCAGACCGGGGTCGAGCATCAGGTTTATAGCATCAGGTTCTGGAATCTCTTTCCAACTGGGGCAAACCCAGAGTTTTGTGCCAAATTGCATGGGCACAAAATGGGTCATCCACTCTCTTTCCCAATCCTTGTCTTCCACAATTTCAATCTTGTGGCCCGGAAATGGGTTTTGTTGGTATTGAGACTGTAAGTGCTCTACTACAGCGTCCATATCTGTATGGGCATCGAAGAGGCCAATGACAAGGGTGTGTTGCCACAGCGGTGTGCTGCCTGGCTCAGGTTCGAACAATGGCTGATCTTTACCATCCTGAAGGGTTACAGCACTGGCTCCAGCTTCCAAAAGCAGGTCTTCCAGTTCTTCAGCATGGTCGGAAGAGGTGTCTAGTTTGATTTGTATCCAGGGCATGGGTATGGACTTACTGATTAGGGGAGGGAGGCAGGATAAGTATCCGCCGGATCGGACACATTCTAGCTGATTGAAGGACTGGGACAAGAGGTATTATGAAAGAAGAGGGGGTAAGCTCTCCGAAAGCAGCTTTCAGAGAGCTTTGGAAGCAGAATCAGTCCTCTTCAAGCTTCTTTTCCAGATAATGGATGCTGACGCCTCCTTTCTGGAAGTTTTTGTCCTTCACCAGATCCTGATGCAGTGGAATATTCGTACGAATACCATCCACAACGGCTTCATCCAATGCGTTTCTCATTCTAAAAAGAGCGGTTTCACGATCTGGGCCATAGGTGATTATCTTGGCTATCAGAGAGTCATAGTAAGGTGGAATGCTGTAGCCACTGTAGAGATGCGAATCTACCCGAACACCATTACCACCGGGTGAATGGAACTGGTTGACCAAACCCGGGGAAGGCATAAAGGTTTTGGGGTCTTCTGCATTGATACGGCATTCAAAAGCATGTCCCTGAAGTTCAACTTCTTCCTGAGTAATGCTCAAAGGCAGGCCACTGGCGATGCGAATCTGCTCTCTGACGATATCTATGCCAGAAATCATTTCTGTTACAGGGTGTTCAACCTGCACACGGGTGTTCATCTCGATGAAGTAGAACCGGCCATCTTCATACAGGAATTCGAAGGTACCTGCCCCGGTATAGCCAATTTCAATACAGGCCTTGGTACAGGCCGCTGCTACGGTAGCTCTGGCATCTTCATCAATGCCGGGTGCAGGCGCTTCTTCAATGACTTTCTGGTGACGGCGCTGCAAAGAACAGTCACGATCCCCCAGATGTATAGCATTGCCGTGGCTGTCCGATAGTACCTGGAATTCAACATGACGAGGATTTTCAAGGAATTTCTCCAGGTAGACTACGTCATTGTTGAAGGCTGCCTTAGCTTCAGACTGGGTCAAGTTGATGGCATCCAGAAGATCAGACTCGCTGTGAACGACTCGCATACCGCGACCACCGCCACCACCTGATGCTTTGATAATCACCGGGTAACCAATGCAGCGAGCAATGTTTAGTGTGCGTTCGTCATCGTCTGTGATGGGACCATCAGAGCCAGGAACGGTTGGCACACCGGCTTCTTTCATGGCGGCAATTGCGGATACTTTGTCACCCATCAGGCGAATAACGTCAGGCGCAGGGCCTATAAAGGTGAATCCGCTGCGTTCTACCTGCTCGGCAAAATCGGCATTTTCTGATAGAAAGCCGTAGCCAGGGTGAATACCGTTAGCGTCAGTCACTTCCGCAGCACTGATAATAGCAGGGATATTCAGGTAGCTTTCAGTAGGGCTGTTGGGACCAATGCAGACTGACTCGTCAGCCAGACGCACGTGCATCAGGCTTGCATCAGCCTTGGAGTGCACAGCTACGGTTTTAATGCCGAGTTCTTTACAGGCCCGCAACACCCTCAGAGCTATTTCGCCCCGGTTGGCGATTACGATTTTATCCAGCATGACATCTGTCTCAGGCAATGGTAAACAGGGGCTGGTCGTATTCAACGGGCTGCCCGTTTTCAACCAGAATAGCTTCGATGGTACCTGATTTGTCGGCCTTGATCTGGTTCATCATCTTCATGGCTTCGACAATGCAGAGAACATCACCTTCTTTAACCTGTTGTCCCACTTCAACAAAAACCGGTGAGCTGGGTGAGGATGCTGTGTAGAAAGTACCGACCATTGGAGATTTTACATAGTGACCGGACAGTTGAGGCTTGGTTTCTGACGTCGGGGCTGTTGCCGGGGTTTCAGAGGCCGCTGCCACAGGCACTGGAGTCGTTGCAGGAATAAACTGTGGAGCAGCGACTGAGGCTACTGGAGCATTCTGGGAATAACGGCTGATGCGAACAGATTCTTCACCTTCGTGAATTTCCAGCTCATCAATTCCAGACTCTTCCAGAAGCTCAATGAGCTTTTTTACTTTTCGGATGTCCATCGTCACTCTCAAATGCTGTTGGACAGGGAGAAACTGTCCCGTGGTTAATTGGATGTATTCATTGGCGCACTCAATCATGCAGCCTTGATTGTTTTTACTGTGAAAATCATTTTATTCCCTAAACAGAAGAAGTGATTTTCTGTAGTCGGCCTTAAAGCTTTCAGTCATGTTGGCTTTTCAGAAGAGCGCCCTGCTGATGGAGCCTGTCAAGATCAGCCTCAAGACTTCTGACTGAGCAGGTCAATAGCATAGGCCAGACCAAACTCATAGCCCTTTGGTCCGACTCCAGCGATCACGCCTTCCGCCACATCACTGAAATAGGAGTGATGCCGGAAAGCTTCCCGTCGATGGATATTGGACAAGTGGACTTCAATAAAGGGAATGGCAACACCCAGCAGGGCATCTCTGATAGCAACGCTGGTATGAGTGTAAGCAGCAGGGTTGATAATGATGAAATCAACCTCTTCTTCAGAGGCTTTATGAATCCGTTCTATGAGTTCATGTTCAGCGTTGCTTTGGGAGCAGCTGAGCTGGTGACCAGCCATTTGAGCCTGTTGGATCAGAATCTGGTCGATTTGTTTCAGTGTCGTGGCACCATATACGCTGGGCTCTCTGGTTCCCAGCAGGTTTAGATTGGGGCCATTAAGAACAAGTATTTTTGCCATTAGTATCCTCTCATATTGGCGTTCATTGTGCCGCAACGAAATGAATGGGTCTAGTTCGTGCGTGTTACTGAACGTTAAGGCCAGTTACGAAGCATTTCAACGCCATGTTTAAGGAATGTCTTATGGATAAAACGTCTGGTTCAGCTTTTTCCGGAGTTGTGAGGAGGCTACCTCTCCCTGAGAGCGCATTTCACTTCGCTCCTGACCATTGGGATCGAAAAACAGCAGGGAAGGAGGGCCAAACAATTGATAATTGTCCAGCCAGTTCAGTTGTTCGGAGGTATTCGCGGTTATATCAAACTTGATGAAATGCCAATTGCCTGTGTCAATTTTGGCAAAAGCTTCAGGAAAAACGTCTCTTTCCATAGCCCTGCAGGAAACACACCAGTCCGCATAAACATCAATCATGGCTGCTCTGCCAAGCTTTTTAGCCGTTTCCAGCTGAGCTGAGAGTGCTTCAACTGTTGTAACTGTGCGGAAAGAGTCCCTTGTTGAAAGGTTTTCACCGGGCTGGCTGATTCTGCCAAGAGGCTGCAGTGGGTGGTTGTGACCTTGAGCTGCTCCGATGATCAGAAGAGCACCATAGATCAGGAAAACGAGGCCAACTGCCTGAAAAAATAGAGCGGATCCAACTTTCTTGCTGAAGTCCAGAGCGCCAAGACAAACAGCAGCACCAATGGCCAGGGTGCCCCAGAGAACGAGTGTGAGTGGTGCGGGTATAACACGCTCCAGCATCCAGACGGCAACGCCAAGCAGAAGGAAACCAAAGAAGTGTTTGACATTCTCCATCCAGCCGCCAGCTCCAGGCAGCAGGCTCTTGCCACCCAGGCCGATCAATAGGAGTGGCAGTCCCATTCCCAGGCCCAGAGCCAGCAACGAGAGTCCACCAATGAGTGCGTCACCTGTTGAACTGATGTAAATCAATGCGCCTGCCAGAGGTGCTGAGACGCATGGCGATACTACCAGAGCCGATAAAATCCCCATAATGGCTGCAGCAGAATGACTTCCTGATTTCTGAGGCTGTCTGTTGAGACGGTCTCTGAGTTTTTCCGGGAGCTGAAGCTCATAAAGACCAAACATGCTCAAAGCAAGAATGACGAAGAGAGCAGCAAAAGGGATCAGTAGCCAGGGCGATTGCAGTTTTGCCTGCAAGTTCAGGCTCGCCCCGAAAAGCCCCGTCAAGGTGCCAGCCAGAGCGAAGGTGATCGACATGCTGAGTACATAAATGATGGAAAGAGAGAGCGTTCTTTTTCGACTGGCTCCCTTTGATGCAGCGCCTACCAGCAGACTGGAGAGAATGGGAATCATCGGAAGTACACAGGGGGTGAAAGACAGCCCCAGACCTGCCAGTAAAAATAGTAAAAGAGTCACAAGGAGGTCTCTGTCTCCAAAGGATTCTGAGAAACTCAGAGCCTTGCCGTCTTCCGATGTTGTTTCAGAAGACTCAATCAGGCCAGCACTGGTGACATTGGGGTTCCGGGCAGAAATATTTAGTGTCTGTGGCGGATAGCAAAGACCTGCATCAGCACAGCCCTGAAACCTTATCTGGAATTGAGGCTCGGACTCAGTACTCTTGACAGGAATTCTGACAGTGACATTTTCTGGAAAGACCTCCATGTTCTGTTCAAAGTTAATGTCGTACTTTTGCTTGCCTTTTGGGAATAAAGGCTCTCCAAGCAGTGTAGAGCTTTCATGATTGGAAAAGCTGAATCGATCTTTGTAGAGATAATGCCCTGGCGTTACGAGAAAGTGCAGCAGCAGTGTGTTGTTTACAATCTCTGCTTCCAGCTGAAAGGCTTCTTCGACAGGCAAAAATTGTTGGGTGTCAGATCCCAATAGTGCATTCACATTAGCAGAAGAAACACCGGCAAGAGCCCAGGTAAAGAGAGTAAGGAAAAACGTTGTGAGGTAAGATTTTTGATTGCTTCGAAATAGCTGAACCATGTAAAACCAACTGTTCTTGTTTATGGTCCTTTAATTGTGAAGTGAATCCGCCGGGATGCAAGCTCCAGAGTTGGCAAATGGTGCGGGAGAGAATATCTCCAACACCATTAAGGGATTAATAATCCATTTACAAAAAATGGTTTATTGCGTTAATCCCTTCAGCCTTTGTAGTTGGCAGCAGACTTTTTGATGACTTCAAAGGCCGCTTCTTTTCCTTCCCAGCCTTCGATCTTGACCCACTTGCCCGGTTCCAGATCCTTATAGTTCTCGAAGAAGTGTTCGATTTGCTTCAGCAGCAGTTCTGGCAGATCAGAGTACTCCTGTACATTGTTGTACAGTGCAGACAGCTTCTCATGGGGAACTGCAATCAGTTTCTCGTCCTGACCACTCTCGTCGGACATGTTCAGCATACCGACCGCACGGCAGCGAATGACGGAACCCGGGACAACAGGGTAAGGCGTCACTACCAGAACGTCCAGAGGGTCACCATCGTCTGCCAGAGTCTGAGGAATGTAACCATAGTTGGCAGGGTAGAACATGGGGGTAGCCATGAAACGGTCTACCATCAGAGCATCAATATCCTTGTCGATTTCGTACTTGATAGGTGACGCATTGGCCGGAATTTCGATGGCAACATAGATATCTTCAGGCAAACTTTTACCTGCCGGGATATTCGCATAGCTCATGTGTATACCTTTGCCTTATTTCGATTACAGAGGTAAATGGATGGGAAGGTAGCCATTATAGAGTCCCCGAAGAGACTTGTCTTCGTTCTCTACAAGACTTTATGAACTAAGTTTCTCCCTGCAATTGGACATTGTTCGGAAAAGAGTAGAATACTTTAAGGTGTCAGTATTGCTTCTGATGCTCTGAACAACCGGAGAGGTTTTATGAGATCAATCAAAGTTAAAGACTGCATGACTCCTCAAGTGATCACCATTCCACCAACTATGGAAGTGGTTGAGGCTATACGAATACTGCTCCATAACGACATCACAGCTGTTCCGGTAGTCGATGAGAATGAGGGATTGGTAGGTCTCCTTTCAGAAACCGACTGTCTTCAGGGAACGTTGATGGGTGGGTATTTTTCTCAGGAAGGCAGCCTTGTGGGTGAAAGTATGACCCGGGAAGTCCTTTGCGTATCGCCCTATGACGATATCATCACTGCTTATGAACACTTCATGAAAGCCCATGCTTTCAGAGTGCCCGTAGTCGATGATGGTGCACTGGTGGGGGTGCTAAGCCCTAAAGATGTCATGTCTGCGGTGTTGGAGTTTTATGAAACACCTACTACACAAAAAGCGGTGTAAGGGGCGTTGAAACAAGCCTGAGGCTCTTACAGACGAGTTCAGGTGAATATATTGAGTGACTGTCGGATAGAAATGCCAATAAATTGGCTAGATAATAAAGTTTCACTTATTCTCTTTGAGTATTAAATCTACCTGCCGAAGCGATACTTCATCTAAGCTTTACTGAAGAACATGCTGCATTTTTCGGAAGAAGGTTTATGCCAGGGAGAACGTCGGGCGTTGATGCTCAAACTACACCACCCGTTGATTCAGTGCATCCAAAGCACGAGGTCAATAAATCGGGTCGGTTGGGTGCCAGAAATGTCACCGGAACACAGGGGCAGAGTCTGGTTGGCAGACGTGACAGTGAGGGCTCGGGCCCTGCACCCGAGAGTATTCACTCACGTTCTGCTTCTGTAACCTATTATGATCAGGAAGATTTGCCAGAACCTAAAGAAGAAGAGCTGGAATATTCACTGAGCAGCGGTGAAGCGTCTGAAATGCTCCGTTCGCTGGAAGCTTCGAGAAAGTCTCCCACAACCAGTCCTTCAGAATCTTATGGGCTTCACGGGGCACATTCAACACTTGATCCGGACGAAGACGAAGGTGCTCCGCTCCAGTCAGAACCTCGGCAACCATCTCCGGGTGAGGAAGTTGACGTTCATGCTCCGGGGACGGAAGATGGGCTAAATACATCAACAGCTTCTTCTCACTCTTCAAAAGCAAGGGTATCTGTCAGCTCATCCGCTGATCCTGATGCGCAAAGCAGAAAAGAAGCGTTCAAAAATGAGCTTCAGCCCAAGCTTGGCTTTCTCGATAAGCACAAAAAAGAGGCAACGGTCACCACAGTTGGAGGTATTCTGGTAGGTGTGGGCGCGGTTGCAACTATTGCTTTCCCCCCGTTAGGGATTTGTTTGTACGCTTGCGGAATAATGATGTTAAGTATGGGTCTCACAGAGATAATGGCCCCCTCAGGTGATGTCCAGCAGAACCTGCCTCAACCAAAACCCGATAAGCCTGAGCCCAAACCCGATGAGTCTAAATCCAAATCGGATGAAAGCAATGTGGATGATGGCAAGTTCATGGCTGTTCGCAAACCTGTACTGGAAGCTCTCACCCAGGGAGATGGCGTGATTTCTGTCCGGGAAGAGAGTTCTCTGGATGAAGACGAAGCCAAAGAAAGGCTTAAGAGGTTCGCACAAGAGGACAAGCTTATTGCAGGCCCCGAAGCGCTTTTGGAGCAAATGTCTAGTGGAATACAAACAGGCATGCCTCTCTCAGAGGTGGTTTCAGAGGCTATTGCCGGTGTCCTGAGTAGAGATAAGAGTTTTGACCCCCATGATGCTGAATTCAAAGCGGTCACAAACGCTATTTTGAGTGCGGCAGAAGCCATGATGAATGCCACATCGGCCAGTGAGAGAGAACAAGCTCTGGCTGCATTTCTAACGAAACTGAAAGAGATGCTGCCGAGAATGAGCGATGCATCCCTGGATCAGCTGATTGCTATGACCAGAGGAGCCATGGCCAGTCCTGGTACAGAAGAGGCAAGGGAAATATTGAGTAGTGTGTTGAAGTTGCTCGAAGCAGAAAAAGCAGAGCGATTGTTAAAGCACCAGTACCCAGTCGCATTTGGGGATTCTGCTGAGGTCTCTGACTTGGTGCCTGGACCACCAGTAGCCCTAAAATCTGGAAAATCACCGAGAACACCTCCACAGTCCTCTACTAGTGAAACAGGTGTTTCAGAGGCGGTTGATCCATCTATTTCAAAAAATCTGGTTCACTTCCGAGTGCTTTCTTTTGAGCTGAGCACTTTAGACAAGGCTGATCGTCTTGATGGCAGCGACAAGAATGACTTTCTGAAGGCCGCCAAGGAAGTGCTCGAAAGGCCCAGAGGGAAAAAGATCACGGGGGCACAGTTTTTAGACGAGCTTGAAAGGTATACACGCGATAAGTTCGCTAATGTGATTGAGAAGATGAGAAAGAAGGATTATTTCAAATAGCGCATAATTTACGTTTTTAATGAAATTTTCGCATGAAAACCATGTACTAAATTAATTCTAATGTGGTTTGCTCAGAGCGGCAGGGAGCCAATTTATGACTGATTCCACACCATCGGTGGATAACAAGGGAGGAGTAACACTCTCTGGCACGCGAGGGTCAGTTCATCTTACTGACGCTAAAAGGGACTCACTCAGGGCGGCGGGTTTCAGTGATGCTCAGATAGATGCTTTGCTCTCACTGGCCGACCCTGATGATCAGGGAAATTCCCTGACACCTACTCATTTTTATACTGTTGATAAGTCGACACTCAATTCTCTTCAATACGCTGGCAAGCTCACGGATGCGGCAAAACAGCTGGTTTATGTCCAGACGCCGGTCTCACTGATGAATCAGGTCAGTGATCCGAGCAACTGGCAGGGAGACAATTACATTGGCCCGGGGGCCGCCTCTGTGAATGCCTATTTGAATGGAGAGCCTGTCGATTTTTCCAAACCCAGTCTGGATGCCCTGGTGATGTCAGTTCTTACGGCCAGGGCGGAAATCATAGAGGTTCAACTCAGAGAGCAGATTGAATCGATTCAGGACAAGAATGCCCAGTTGGAAGTGGCAAACGACTGGTTAGCTAAAGCTAAAGCTAAAAAAGCAGACGCCGGTACATCGGGCACAACAACCTTTAGTCCGGAGTTCAAGGAGTTTTGGGACAGTCTCGGTGCCAAGTACCAGGGTGGTACTGATCACAATTCAGCAGACTGGGAGGTCAATATCGAAGGTTTAAAGACCAAAATTGAGGCATTGACCAGTCAATCCCAGCTGGAAACAACTAAACTACAGCAGACTATAAATAAATATAATCAAAGCTTTGAAATGCTTTCTAACTTCGTCAACAAATACTATCAGTCACTGAGTACAATTATTCAGAACCTACGGTGAATCATGGAGGATCACGCTGTGAATGAAGAAGCCAGAATGAACGAAACTGAAGAACTCGATGATATGCTTCTTGAGTTCTTTGGTAAGGGGGGAACCTTCAAAGATCTGAAGAATATGAGCGATGATGCCATGGAAGCTATATATAGCGTCGCTTATAACCTTTATCAGGGGGGGAAGTACGAAGAGGCACAAAAGGTCTTTCAGTTCCTCTGCTTCTATGATCACTTCAATCGAAAATACTTCATGGGTCTCGGCGCCTGTCAGCAAATGATGAAGCAGTATGAAAATGCTATTGAGATCTTCACTTTTGCCACGGTACTGGATGCCGACGATCCCAGACCCATGATCTACATCGCTGACTGTCATCTGGCGATGGGTGACAACGAAAAAGCAAAAATGTCTTACGAGACGGCCATTGAATGGGCTGGAAATACGGCTGCTTACGAGGAAGAGAAACAGAGAGCCGAAAGCATGCTGGATAACCTGAGCAGTTAAGGGAAGAGGTGAAAGGATGTCTTCAATCAGTCAGGGACCTGTTACCACAGAGCAAACCGGAAACATTCATCAGGCTTCTTTTGATGCCGTTGATAGTGAAGAAAATCCGGTTCAACGAGGCTTTAGTCACCAGAACAGTTACTCCAGAACGGAAGGTGGTGAAGCCCCAAAAGCTCATATCAATGCGCCGGTTCTGGATGCTCCATCGGCTGATGCTGAGTCTGACAAGGCTACCGCAGAAGTATTGAAGCATCAGGAAGGGCAGGCCATGGAAAAGTCGGCAAACCGACCCAAGACGCCCGGTGAGGTGGTTCAGGAACAGAAAAATCTCCCCATCAGAAAGCAGACAAACCAGCTTCAGGCTAAGCGTACTGAGCTTGAAAGTATGGGCTTTAGTAAATCCCAAATTGACGGGATGCTGGCCGTGGCTGATCCCAATGATCCCAAAAACGCTCTTGCTCCGATGCACTCTTCTTCTGCCAGATTCAAAGATATGGAAGCCCGGGGTGGCGATCCCAAACTGAATACATTGTTCAATACTTTCGAAGATGTCATGGTCCGTTTCTCTGCCATCAGAGAAATTCCGGATGATCTGAAAGCTGAGCTGACTAAAGATCTCAATGCGTTTACCAAAGCGGCTTTCAACGCTGAAAAGCCTCTGGATATTGATAGCGCTACCACGATGCTGGTTCAGATTCAGTCAAAGTTACAGAACGAGCGACTCCGGTTTGATCAGGAGAGTATCAAGATAGGTCAGGTTGCTGCTGAGCAACGCAGTAGCAATATCATATCTAAAATCCGCGAATCCATTGCAAAAGTCGAAGAATCGAAAAAATCTCAAATGGTAGGGAAGATTTTCAGTTATATCGCGCTGGTATTCTTGGCGATTGCAACCGTCGCTGTGGCTGCTGCGGGAGTTCTTACCGGTGGTGCTTTAAGTATTGTTGCCGCAAGTCTGATGGTTGCAGCGACGGGTCTTATGATCACTATGACGGTTTCATCAGAAACCAGTAACTTTATGATGAAAATTTTTGACGGTCTTGCCAGTGACGAAGACGGTGAGAGAGATGCCAAAATTGGTGCCACGGTCTTTTGGGCCGTCATTATGATCGCACTTTCTGCGGGTGCAGCTTTCGCAGGCGGAGCTGCCGGTGCTGGTGGCGCCGCTGCCAGTACAGCCTCGGGAACAGCAACAGGGTCTTCAACCGCTGCATCGGTGACGGCGACAGGCGCCAACACGGCTGCAACCACATCAGCTGCTGTTGCAAAAAATGTTGCGATCCTGTCCAGGATAGGACAGACAGCCCAGTGGATAGGGGGGGCTGGTCAGATGGCTTCGGGTGGTGCTGATATCGGAACCTCTGTTTACAAATACGAAGCAGACATATTCAGGGCGGAAGCGCTTGAAGAAAAAGCCGAAATGGTCAGGATCCAGAAGGCCATCGATGATGCTATGGAAGGTTTGGAAAAGGCTATCCAAGAACTCCAGAATGGCTACTCCACAGCTGCCAGCATCATTAAAGCGAATCACGAAACCAAGACTACACTTGCGCGCAACCTGCGTGCCTGAGTCTCAAGGAGGTAGATTATGTCACAGGTAGGACAGACAGGCGCGTCACAGAATACGCCGGTGGACTATGGTTCTCAGGCATCAGCACTGGCTGGCTCAGCCCCTCTGGACGAAGTCGGTCGTGGAGATCTCGATGGTGAAAACCTTCGATATTCCCGTGAAGCCAAAAATACCGAAGTATTGAAAGGTCAGCAGAAGAGGGCGCCAGAGCTTGATAAACCCGGTGATGTCAAGCCCACCCATCTTGAAACAGCCAATTCTGACGTCAACGATATCAGTAAGCTGACTCAGTCATCTCTTGAAAAGACTCAGAAGCTGGCGGAAAGTTTACGCAGTGGCAACCTCAATCCGCAACAGCAACAGCAGCTGCAAAGAAACGCCGATCTTTTGAAAGGAAGTGCCGGTCTTTTAAGCAGTCTTCATGGTCATAATCTCGGAACTGCTGAGGGCAAGAGAAGTGTTCTTGCCGGAATGGGCTTCAGTCAGAGCCAGCTCGATGCCCTGATGTCACTGGCTGATCCCGATGATGCGGGTAACTCTCTGGCGTCGATGCACGGAGGTCAGTCAGCCTTGCAGGGTAAAAAAGACGCTCTGAAATCCATGGGTTTTAGTGAAAGTCAAGTGGATGCCCTGCTGTCACTGGCTGATCCGGATGATGAAGGTAATTCGCTGACGTCTACTCACCAGACCGGGTCCGGAAAAAATAAATCGGCACTGACCTCTCAGGGGTTCAGCAATACTCAGGCAGAACGTTTGACGGCACTGTTGAATGGCCAAACATTTGGCACTGAACAACAGAAAGATCTACTGAAACAAATGGGTTTCAGTGATCCAGAAGCCGATGTGCTACTGGCAACGGCCGATCCACAATCTTTGAAAACTCTAGATAAGCTGGCTCGATCAACGGATGCTAATCAGCTGGCTCATCTGCAAGAGATGGCAAAGGCCGCCAACGTACTATCAACGGGCAGCCCGATCGGGGACAGGGTTCTACAACAGCTGGTGGACATTTTTACTGTGTTTGAACTCCTTCACGAGATGAGTGTTCAGGGTCGAAGAACCGCCAGGGAAACCAGAGCCATTGAGTATGATGCGGCCAAGCAGGAAGTTCTGCACCAGGCCGGAGAAATGAGAAAAGCCGCCATCTTTTCTCTGGCAGCCGGAATGGCCAGTGGTGTCATGAAAATAGGGGCTGGTGCGGTGGCCATTCGCGGGGCATCGGGTGGTGGTTCCGCTGCTGATAGGAATATCAAGATGCAGTTGGCTACCCAGAAGGCTCAAATGGTAACGGGGGTGGGTGACATTATTTCTGCGGGTTTCAACTATCAGTCGTCTGAACACCAGGCACGACAGAAAGAGCATGAAGCCTTCCAGAAAACCCACGAAAACGCCGCCCAGAGTTCATCTGAATGGATGCAAATGCACCAGGACATGGTTAAGACGGTTCAAAGCAAAATGGACGAAATTATACGAACCTGGTTCGAAACGCTGAAAACTACCACTAGAGGCTAGACAGATAAGCTCAGGTTCGCGGGTGTAGGAATTCCCGTCTACGACATGCAGGAGGCATGACATGACTATTCCACTCGACAGGGCCGGTGGTGCCTCAGCGCCATCGTTTCTGGAGAGTAACCAGAACGTTGCAGGCAACCAGGGGGCCAAAGGCAAGGTTGCCGGACAGACGGTTCAAGTCCGGTCTGATGCTACTTCTGCACTGCTTGACAGTGCAGAAGAGCTTTCCATGGTCGCCGACCGCTTCAAGCAAACCAAACTCAAAGACAGAAAACTCTCTTCCGGTTCAGAACTCTCTGACAAGCTTCTTGAGCGCATCCGGAAAATACAGGCAATTCAGGAAACCCAGGCGTTTAAGGACCTGGCTAATAATTTCAGTAATCAAGCCAATCTCAACCCCAATCAGGTTCTTAAGCAAGCACAGGAATTTTCGGATGATGTGCTCGAGCAATTCGCGGCACTGGATTTTGCCGCAGACTATTTCGAAGAGCTAGGAGATCAAGAGAAAGCCAGTCAAATTCGAAAGGCTCAACAAAGCATCAGGGAAAAGAATCCGACACTGATCCAGGCTGGCCTCAATATCTCTGAGTCAGCAGCCCAGATGATCGAAGAAATGGGCTTTGATGTTGATGTTCGCACGGTCCGTGAAAGCTATGCTGATCTTATTGATTCAGCGAAGATGGATCACGTTCGAGATGATGGTTCACTCAAGAAAACTTACCGCTATCTAGTAGAAACTTATGGAGCAGAAAATCTTGAAGGGGCTATTCAGGGACAACTTGATCTCCTTGCGACGGACCTGAACTGTACGACTCATTCTACTTCACCGGTCAGATTGAAAGTCATTATTGATGATATGAAAGGCTTGAAGATTCAGTCAGGTGTTCATGATGCTTGCTGTGAAGCGGAAGAGAGGCTGGAAAGAACATTCCCTGAAGAAAACGTCGTTCGTCTTGTGCTGATGGGAGAGATGCTGGACCTCGTCGATAAACAGTGGGTCACAGAGTCTGACTTTGAAAAGTTACCGTTAAAAATGAATCTGGAAAAACTGGAAGCTCATATTTTTGCTCTGACTTCCATCGTGGATATTGTGAGGTCCATTCCTGAAGAAGTGTTTACCAATGATGAGACCAAGCTGAATATGTTGTCTGCGGCAACGGACAGTCTGGATAACAAAATTGAAGAGGAAGAGTCAGAGGCCATTGAAGAGGCTGTGCTGGATACCGAGCTGGATGACAGTTTCCTGGGTGAACTAACCGCTTCTTTGGATTTACCATCGAGTAAGAAAGTTGAAACACCTTTTTTTGCTGCTGAGAAGGAACAAAAATCTGAGTAGCCACCATGGAATAAGGCTCTGTGGGTGATAACAGGCAGGGGTAGCTGTGAAAGGACGCTAGCATGAGGGAAGCAGGCAATGGATTGGCGGGATGAGGTGATTTCGGATATTGGCCGGGGAATGGGTATTGAGGGACTCAGTTTCGGCGTCTCCGGAGTAATCAGCATTGAATTTGAATCTGAAAGGGCTCTGTATCTGGAGACACAGGAAGAGGGTGTTCTTATTTACATGGTTCAGGGGTTGTCCCGATTTGATGCCTGCAAAAGCCTGGTTCATGCGCTAAGAAAATGTCATTACACCCAGTCTCTTGCGCTGCCATTGCAGGCAGGGCTGAAAGGAGAAGAGGAACTGGTCTGGTTGATTCATCTCAATAATGAACAGTTCTCCCGTCCAACCGTTGAAAGTGCTATCGAAACAATAATTAGACAGTCTGAGCAGCTTGCTGCTTAAGGTTGCAAGGTGGCAGGCCCCGCTTGCTGAAAATGAAGACCAACTCAAGAGGTCTGTTATATGGCCGAAAATATTATCAACTCAAAAGGCCTGACAGAGAAAGCGCTTGAATCTGCCGAAACGTTTGCCGTTCCGGAAAAAGTGGATGCAGGTGCGGCCGATAAATTTGGCAGCCTGCTTTCAGGTGATGCTGATGGACAGCAGTCAATAGAAGCTGCTTCAGCGGTTGGACAGCCAGAAGGGGAAGCCCTGACTCTGGGAGATAAGATTCTCAGGGGTATGCAGGGGTTAAGAGAGCATGTTGAAGCAGGTAAGGAGAATGTCGTTTCCAACCTGCAGCCTGGTGAAACGATGACCATGCAGGACATGTTTAAAACCCAGATGGCCATGACCAACCTGATGGTCACCGAGGATTACATAGGGAAGATTGTCAGTAAGAGTACCCAGACGTTTGATACTCTGCTGCGAAATCAATAATTCCTGACGAAGTCCTGAAGCAAGTGCACAGCTGCCTGGTAATTTTGGATCCAGAAATACAGCCGGAGTCATCCGTTCATGAGCAAGGGAACTGTGCACCGTACTCTGAAATACCTGGGAGTCATCTGCCTCAGCTTTCTGCTGTCAGGGTGTCAGGTTGAGCTCTATTCTGGCCTTTCTGAAAAGGAAGGCAATGACATGCTGGCCATCCTGTTGGATGGCGAAATACCTGCGGAAAAGCTTATCAATAAGGACAAGATGGTGACCCTGATGGTGCCATCTGAGGAAGTTTCAAGATCCATCAAGTTGCTTCGTGGTTACGGATACCCCAAGGAGAAATACTCTTCAATTGGTGATATTTTTCCAAAAGACGGTCTGATCTCTTCACCCACTGAAGAGAGAGCTCGTTATACCTATTCCATGTCACAAGAGCTTTCATCAACATTATCCATGATTGATGGTGTTATCACCGCTCGTGTCCATGTTGTCCTGCCTCAGGAGCAGGATTCTCTGAGTGATGTCAATTACCCTTCCTCAGCCTCTGTGTTTATCAAGTACACACCAGAACTGGAGCTGGCTGGCTTCATTCCAAAAGTGAAAACACTGGTGTCTAACAGTATTGAAGGCCTGTCTCTTGATAAAATCACGGTTTCTCTCTTTCCTGCTACTCGTATTAATCAGGGGAGCAGTGCCGCGCCCAAAATGGAATCGGTTTTTTTCGTTAAAGTGAATCCTTCTTCCGCCGGTGCTTTGAGGGGCGTTGTCTACGGACTCCTGTTTCTCTTGATCGTGGCACT
>NZ_JAHHPN010000126.1:0-1359 GCF_024606325.1 Endozoicomonas sp. ONNA1 | reverse complement strand
CACATCGAGAATAAGCTTCACTGGAAACTCGATGGTGTGCCACAGGCACACGGACTGGCTGCATAAGGATAATGCAACAGAACTGTGGCTAAGCTTGGGAGGAGATGGTGGTATGGCCCACCGAAGTCTACTGTCGGAAGTCGGCTTCAAACCACTTCAAGCTGCGTGCATTAAGAGTGCTCGTGGTGAGCGTTGAAGAGACGTGCACCGATCAGGTGTGCAGGTGAGGAATGAGAAGACGAGTTATCGAACCCATGATGACGCATCGTAAACCAGAGATTCGACATCAAAAGCCAGCAGCGTCTAAGGTTGGTGATCAATTTACAGGTTGCTCCGAAGGCCGTGTAAGTGGTGTCCGGTGTAAAGTGGGCGTGATCTCATTCCAGGCTCCTCTCAGGAACTGTGGGAACCAGTCGTCAGACTGCCAAGGGAGAAACGCAAGTCATCAAAGTGATAAGCGTGAGAGTACCAATGTCTGGCACTGGGGCGGAACTGCCCGTATTAGTGTAGAAATACTTGTAATGAGTATGGAGCGAAGGGGCAGTGTTAAACGGTATCTGTCGGGTATCCAACTGCGAAAACAGGAGGAGATATCGTGACAGGTACACATCGATTCAACATCGACAAATGGCAAGTCGTCAAAGCCTATCAGTTGGTGAAAGCTAATAAAGGGGCAGCGGGTATTGACAGGGAGTCAATGGCCGAGTTTGAGAAAGACTTAAAGAACAACCTATACAAAATCTGGAACCGCATGACAGCAGGGAGTTACTTCCCTCCTGCTGTCAAAGCGGTCCCCATACCCAAAAAGTCAGGGGGAAAACGGTTACTGGGTATCCCAACGATATCCGACCGAATAGCCCAGATGGTTGCCAAGCTCTACTTTGAGCCTTTGGTAGAACCATTCTTTCTCAGGGATTCCTATGGGTACAGGCCGGGTAAATCGGCAATTGATGCCATACGTGTTACAAGAAAACGATGCTGGCATCAGGACTGGGTTCTGGAATTTGATATCAAAGGACTGTTCGACAACATTTCACATGAATTGCTGATGAAAGCGGTGAGCAAACACACCCGCTGCAAATGGCTGTTACTCTACGTAGAGCGGTGGCTGAAAGCGCCAATGATCAATGAGAGTGGTGAGTGTATAGAACGTACACAAGGCACACCTCAGGGAGGTGTTATCAGTCCGGTGTTAGCAAATCTGTTTCTCCATTACGTATTCGATAAATGGATGCAGAAGCACTATCCGCATGTGAAATGGTGCAGGTATGCAGACGATGGGCTGGCGCACTGTCGAAGTGAAGAAGAGGCTCAGGGTATGCTGTCGGCACTACGGGACAGGTTTGCAGAATGTGGACT
>NZ_JAHHPN010000125.1:0-3199 GCF_024606325.1 Endozoicomonas sp. ONNA1 | reverse complement strand
ATCCTCAATTTTCTGCCGTCCTCGCTACGGGCGCTATTCTCGGTCAGCCTCCTAGACCCTGGACAGCTAACCGGCGGCTCAGTATCTGCCTCCGGATCTGAGTTATGCTGGTCAGCAATGATTAGAAATACTCACCAATGACGTCTATTGTTCACATTTATACCTAAGTGGCGCTTCAGCAGGTTATTTTAATCATGACTTCAATTTTTCATTTACCTGAATCCTGGAGAATAAAAGGTAGAAAAATACTTCTCTGTGCCCTGGTGTCTTTTTTTTTGCGCCGACAGCCTTCTCTGCCTGGGAGTTTGAATACTCACAAAGCATAGAGGAGTTCTGTGATGATGGTGGTACCAAACTGATGAGGGACGGTCCATACCAGTATTTCCTGTGTATCTCAAAAAAAAAGAACAAAACATTTACAGTTTCACATGCTATGAGCCAGGCTTTACCCGTTCCAATGACGGCTGTTCCAATCAACCCAGCGGGCGAACAGCCAAGCTCGGATGACCCTGAAGTTTATTCAGGCTATACCGAAATTGTTATAACCAATACACTTGCTGCAACATCAGTTTCCTCGTCGCTTACTGTTTTGGGCGCCATTAGTCTCAATAAAAGTCATATTGCTGTTAGTGAAAACGAGCTACCCGAACAGGCTCCCCCTATAGCAATAAAAAATGCCATAGAAACTTTCAAGCAATCCACTGTCTTTAGTGCAAAACCTGATGGCACTCCTATCTACTTTACAACTTCGGCAGTTCAGATGAACTCTGATAGAGCCAGAGCTATTCATGAACAGATAGGAAAAATAGTCAAACACCTGGATGAACTTGATGAACTAAAAGAAGAAATTCCACATTGGGTCAGGAGAACCTGGTTAATGATTCGAAGATACTATCCGACTTTTACTCGATTCAGCCCTGTCGGGGCATTATTTGTTGCAATATTTTCACCGCTCTACACAAAGTCAATTGAAAACACTTTTACTGACTATATAGAACAACCCTCATACAACTTCACAGGCTGCCGTGTTTTTGCCATTATCAATACTGAGAGGCTGATAAGGGATATGTACCAACAGGGCGTATTGATTTATGATCCTAAAAAAGGCTTTCCCATGTTGACCAGTGCCAATACGGTGAGAGAGATTGCTTTATCAGCCAACAAGTCCGTGCGCTCTTTTAAGACTAAAGGCGAGTTCGTTAGCTTTTCAGACAACTCACTCCATTGTCAGTGCCCCATTTGCTCCAAAACAGGAAGACATGCGGCCAGTTCATTTGGAGGCTGCCTGGTTGATGGAATAGTATTACCCAATGTTCTTTTTGTTAATGTCATAGATGAAGTGCGTAATCGACTTGACCTGCCTATCGGCAATATATCAGAAATTGAAATGTATGTTCAGAACATCTCTGATCCTCGCTTAGTGAGCCACCCTCCGAAAACCAGACTCTATAATTTTGTAAACTTCAGTTCTTTTGATGACACGAATGAAAAGTTCTTTGGAAAAACTTCTCCGTGCCAATGTGAAAGCTGTCCGACTATACCTACTAAAGAGTCGGAAGCATCTGCAGTTGTAGTGACATTTATTGTAAATGGGTTGGTGTTTGTTGCGGCTACAGCCATAGCTATAGCCTTCAACAATGGCCTGAGACGTGTAGTCATAAATGCCAGAGAACGGTAATTCAAAAAGCAGTCTTCTCCAATATGGAATGAGCCTGAAGCTTTTTCGTACCGTTCCTGCGCCAAAGGCTGTCGAAAAACCTACAAGCTAGCTCGCTGGAGACATAATCGACATATGCCGTAGGACTACTACTTTTTACCGTTTCTTTGGGCACTCTCTGCGATGTTGATGTGAAGCAGTATTTGAATACATTGAAATTGAGTATAATCGAACTCGTCGGCATAGCTGTCAGGGTTATTTAAGCCCTGAGAACTACGAACGAGCAGAAGATTGCTTAATCTGGTGTACATTTTTACTGCTTCTCATACTAACTGTGCTATACCTGTAGCTGCAAAATTCGAACTATCCAGAGAGTTGGGTTATGAAAAAAATAGCAGCTTTGATACTTTCGTTGCTCGTTGTTGAAACTACCTTTTCTGATGAAATCTCAGTTCACTGGTTATACAGTTGGATTCCTTTTACATATACAGTCCCGGAAGGCAGTGTTGGTATTTTCTTCAGAGGTGGTTTTTATAACAAAGTTTATGAACCGGGAATACACAGTTTATTCTCATGGCCTATTACCAAAGGAATGAGGATAAATGTAAGGCCTCAGATAGATATTATTGAGAATATACCATGCGGTACTATGGACGGTCTCACAATTATATTCCCTAGAATTGCAGTTTATAATCAACTTCATAAAGACGAAGTGTTAAATATTGTCTCAAATTTTGGCGAAGAATATGATCATTATTTAATAACAGAGCCGACAATCCAGGCAGTAACAGAACTGTGCACGACCATGACGGCCCAAGAAATATATATTGACAAGTTTCCTGCTATAAATGATTTTTTGTTAAAACACTTAATTGAAGAGCAAGGGAAAAGTCATTCTAAATTAAAAGTAAACAAAGTAGTTGTTTCTAAACCAGTTCTACCAGAAAACATAAAAAGAAACTATGAAGTGATTGTAGAAGAGAAAAGCAAGCTCGTAGCTGTTTCACAAACTCAAGCCAGGAAACTAAAGGAAGCCGAAACCCAACAATTGGAACGATCAAAAAAGGCTGATACAGATAAAATGGTAGCTGCAATAGAGAATGAAAAAAAACTGGCTGAGGAAAAAAATAAAATGGAATTAGAAAAAATCCGAGTTGCTGTTAGAGTTCATCAATTACGTGAAGACGCCGAAGCAGAAGCGTTTATACTCAGGCAAAAGGGTGAAGCAGAAGCATATGTCATAAAAATAAGTGGTGAAGCCCGTGCCAATGCCACTCTGCAAGAGGCAATAGCCAATGAAAGACTCATTACACCCTTGTATGTTCAGCTCAAACAAACAGAGGCTTTTTGGAGAAACAACAACTCTAAGCTGATATATTTTGGTGAAAAAATCCCCAAATCTGTATATCCGGGTTTTATCGATTCCAAGGATATAAAAAACCAGTAAAAAAATATTTTTTGCCAGCAACTGCGTTAAATAACAGGGTTACAATGCAACTGCTGGCAAATAGGTCGTTATTTAAATTGTTCAGGAGAATCAAT
>NZ_JAHHPN010000124.1:0-2211 GCF_024606325.1 Endozoicomonas sp. ONNA1 | reverse complement strand
GGTGGGTGACGGTGTTCAGATCTATCGCTATCCGATGCCACAGCTGAAAATACAGAATGAAACAATAGAAATCAGCAACTGGTCAGAGGAGCAGTTCAGGATTTTTTTGAAAATCACTGATATATCTGAACACTATTATTTAACAGCAGATGATTGGCAAAGGCGCTCAAGACCGGATTACCCGGTATACATCCAAAGATACGAAGCCAGACAGGCGGGAACCAGAGACCCCATGGAAAAAGGTGCTGTTGAAGCAACCCCCTTCAAACCTTTACCCATTTATGTTCTGGCTAACATCATCAAAAATGGAATGGCCGTCAAACCAATCGTCTGGAAATCGCTTGAACATCATAAGGAGAGGCTGCCTGAATCTTTATTTTTCAGAATAAGAAATAGAATGGAAACATCAGGTACAGAATGCCCGGATGAGATTAAAGAATCACTGTCCCAATACCTGGATAACGTTCAATCCAGGGGGGCAGACGTCTTTGAGTCGATGAGTGAACCGGAACCACAAAACATTAACCCGCCAGACGACAAACGAGAAAAACAGGCGTTTGGCAGTTTATGGTTAAAGCTCAACCAGACAGAAGCTTTTGGCACCGAAATACTGAACTTACTGGACGAGTATGGAGATGAAATGAAGCTTATGCACATCGTTACCGCCCTTAAAAAAGCCAAAACCGATATCGATAACCGCATACTGGAAGAATGGAGGCAACGGGCATGCAGTAAAATAGAGCGGTTAAAAAAGCGAGACCCTTTATTATCAGACATTGCTGATGATGTTTACCAGAGCTGTCAGGAATTAGAGTTACTTGATGGGTGTGAGGGTATTCTCTAAAAAGACCTTTGTCGTCTGGTGGAAGCTTAGTAAAACAAACTTTTCGCCAATTCCATTCATGGTAAGCTCGCCAGTTCGGTGCTATACAGTCTTACGCAAACATCAATTAATGAGCCTGAGCCTTATGTCAGATGACGTACGAATTTGGCCCAATAGCGAATCGATTCACAGACGCTGATTTTTTAAGTCTGGATCTATGAGACGCTCACAACATAACAACATTTTCTACTCACTAGTCCGATCACTGCTTCTGCTAGTGACAATAATGTTCGGGAAGTCGCTGCCTGCAATGGGACTCGTCGGCTCAAACCCGCTGCCAACTCATTTCTTGTATGCCGGTAAGTTAGCTGAACCTGAACTGCCCAATCCTTTTCGAGGGCGTCACAAAATGCTGGCTCCCATGCTCTCAGGCCCTGAGGGTCCCAGCCGTGGGAACGAGTTGTTGCCCCTGCCCTTTTGGCCAATGAAGCCAACCCGCCACATTAGCCTGTTGGCTATATCCCCAGAAGATCCGGAGCCCCAGCCTGACCTTAACCTTAATCTTGTTTTTGCCCCTGTTCAAAAATGCCTGCAACAAAAAAGGCAGCTGCTTCGAATGTTACGAATCAAACGACTATGGGCTATTACGACAAGCCAAACAACGCTGGCCCGGATTTTATCAGACCGGATCATGGTGATTGAAGCGGATCTTCTGAATATGGAAAGATCAGACCCTTTCACGATGCATCCGGGCTTGGTTCAGACATGGCTGGCAGAGAATGGTCAGGAACTCAGTGTTTACCTTGAGATCGCTGCTGGTAAATATTCTGGCCGGCAGGCGGCCACCAGGAAAAAGAATCCATCCTCCCGAACGACCAAAGCATCAACGCCCGCAACAACAGGTCAGACCGGCCAGAAGAGCGGATCTACTGCCCGCAACCAGCGAACCGGATCAACAAGCGGCAGTGGTCGTGGAGATGATGACCCTCTGAAACCCTCAGCTGAGCAGGATGCCAGAAACCCGATGATAACTTGTTCAAAATGTAACAAGGCACTGAATCGACAGGAATTAGGACGTTTAGCCAATGAAGCAACAGCTTCAGCGTTTTTATGCAACAATTGCCTTTCGGGCACTCACAGTAAAAAAAGAGCAAAACGAATACGGGAAGAAACAGAGTCGGATTCATCAGAACCTGACCAGAAAAAAAAGAAGGGCGCGGCTAGAAAGAGAAAAATTTCAAAAGCAGCGGCTGCACCACCAGCCAAAAAAAAGAAACTGGCAGATACTCAAATTTTCGATGATCCATTGGAAACAGTAAAAGCAAATATCCATTACGAATTAAGTCAGGAAGAGCTGGAAAAAGCGCAAACCCTGATGGAGGTATTCA
>NZ_JAHHPN010000123.1:0-1725 GCF_024606325.1 Endozoicomonas sp. ONNA1 | reverse complement strand
AAGTTTTTGACATCGAAATACTGACATTACTGGACGGGTACAGGGATGAAATGGAGCTTATGCATATCGTTACCGCTCTTAAAAAAGCCAAAATCGATATCGATAACCACATAATGGAAGGATGGAGGCAACGGGCATGCGGCGAAATAAAGCTGTTAAAAAGGCGAGATCCTTTATTATCAGAGGTTGATCCTGATGTTTATCAGAGTTGTCAGGAACTAGAGTTGCTTGATCGGTGTGGAGTTATTTTATAAAAAAGATCTGTGTCGTATGATAAAAGCTTCTGAAAAAAAAACGTCAGCCAACTCCGTTCATGGCAAGTTCGCCGGTGCAGTGCTATGAAGTCTCGCGCAAACGTCAATCAATGGGCCCTATCCGAATGACGTATGAATTTTTCCAAAAGCGGATGGATTCACAGACGCTGATTTTATTAGCCTGAATCTATGAGACGCTCACAAAAAAACAAAACTGCCTTCTCAATGGTTCGATCACTGCTTCTGCTGGTGGCAATAATGTTTGGGGAGTCACTGCAAGCTTTGGAATGGATCGGCTCAAGCCCACTACCAGTACATTTCTTATATCCCTATCAGTTGGCCGAACCTGAACCGCCCGACCCTGTTCCGGCTGGGTTTATGAAATTCGCCTTCAGTTTACTGCGGCGGCTGCCAAATAATAGTCCTCTTCAGTCTCTCCAACTGCCTCCCCAAGCCATCTGGCCAATGAAGCCAACACTCCGCACTGAACTGTTGGCTATGCCCCCGGAAGTCCCCGATAACACTTCCAATAAGCTGAACACCATCGCCGCTGCCGGGGGAGATGATGGCGATAAGCCAACTGACAGAAATAACTGGAATCCTGACCCTGAGTCCCGGACTGACCTTGACCTTAATCTTGTTTCTGACCCTATTCAAAAATGCCTGCAACAAAAAAAGCAACTCCTTCAAATGTTGCGAATCAAACGACTATGGGCTATTACGACAGGGCAAACCACCCTGGCCCGGATATTGTCAAACCGGATCATGGTGATTGAAGCGGACCTTTTGGACCTGGAAAGATCAAACACCGCCAATATGCATCCGGTGCTGGTTCAGACACGGCTGGCAGAGAATGGTCGGGAACTCAGTGTTTACCTTGAGGTCACTTCTGACAAATATTCTGGCCGACAGGCGGCTAACAGGGAAAAGAGTCAATCCTCCCAAACGACCAAAGCATCAACGACCGAGACAAAAAGCCAGACTCGAAAATCCCATCAGGTTTCCCAAGCTGCTGCCCATAGAAAGGTCATTGGTTCGACAGTCGGCAATGGTCGTGGCGGCGATGATCCAATGGAACCCTCTGCTGCGCAGGATACCGCAAGTTCGGTTGTAACTTGTACCAAGTGTGGCAAGGCACTGAATCTACAGGAATTAAGACGTGTAGCCCATGAGGCAGCAGTTTCAGCACTGTTATGCAAAAGCTGCCTGTCGGGCACTCGAGGTAAAAAAAGAGCAAGACCACCGCGGCAAGAAACAGAGCCTGACTCATCAGAACCTGTTCAGAAAAAAAAGAAAGGCCCGGGTAGAAAGAGAAAAAATTCAAAAGCAACCAATGCACCACCGGCCAAAAAAAAGAAGCCGACAGGCACTCAGACCACCGATGGCCCATTGGAAAAAGTAAAGGCACATATCAAATACGAATTAAGTCAGGAAGAGCTGGAAAAAGCGCAAACCCTGATGGAGGTATTCA
>NZ_JAHHPN010000122.1:0-4286 GCF_024606325.1 Endozoicomonas sp. ONNA1 | reverse complement strand
CGGGCTCTAAGACTCAAATAATTCATCACAATCGGTTCCTCCCTGCGGGCGCAGGGAACACATCAACCATGGCGGGGTCTTTCCAGCCTTTTTCGGTTCATCCCTCTGGGCGCAGGAAACACAGCTGAGTTTTAGGAGAGAAGCTGTCAGTAATCGGTTCATCCTTGCGGGCGCAGGGAACACGATTCTGGGCATTGATCCCTAGCGGGACTTTCCGGTTCATCCCTGCGGGCGCAGGGAACACCTCGCCTAAATCTGCGAGTGACGCAGCAAAGAAGGTTCATCCCTGCGGGCGCAGGGAACACGATCGAGAATCCACTGAGCGTAGACGGGCAAATGGTTCATCCCTGCGGGCGCAGGGAACACTCCATGTCTTTATGAATCGACATCAGCAGTTGCGGTTCATCCCTGCGGGCGCAGGGAACACTAGGGGCAAATTCCTGTGCATATTGTACAAAGCGGTTCATCCCTGCGGGCGCAGGGAACACTGAAAGGCGTCGCCCGACTGATTGCCGAGTATCGGTTCATCCCTGCGGGCGCAGGGAACACGCCTGCCCGGTCACCCCAGATACTGTTCAGACCGGTTCATCCCTGCGGGCGCAGGGAACACAACGTCCACTGATCGAGGTAATTTCTTCAGTTCGGTTCATCCCTGCGGGCGCAGGGAACACGCGTTTTAGTGACTACCAAATTCCTCAACTGCCCGTTTCATCCCTGCGGGCGCAGGGAACACTCCAGCTGGCTGGGGCGGCAAGGGGGATGAAGCGTTTCATCCCTGCGGGCGCAGGGAACACTCACCCTAACTAGGTGACACCCGTCGCTCATACGGTTCATCCCTGCAGGCGCAGGGAACACAGCTCATCAAATTCAGAGCCAATGAGCACATTCGGTTCATCCCTGCAGGCGCAGGGAACACTGCGAGCAATGCCGCACAAAAGGAACGAAGATCGGTTCATCCCTGCAGGCGCAGGGAACACGTGCCTACAAGATAGTCCAGGAATATGATTATCGGTTCATCCCTGCAGGCGCAGGGAACACATGAAGAAACCAGTTGATAATTTCCTGTCGTCCGGTTCATCCCTGCAGGCGCAGGGAACACTTGTTTAAGCTCTATTTGAGTCTTTTTGAGTACGGTTCATCCCTGCAGGCGCAGGGAACACTTTGGTTGGATGTTTCGCAACAGGGGAATGCGCGGTTCATCCCTGCAGGCGCAGGGAACACTCTGGGGGCAACGTTGGGTAATGGCCTGAACTCGGTTCATCCCTGCAGGCGCAGGGAACACGAGTTATTATAGACTTGCGAGATAATCTCACCCGGTTCATCCCTGCAGGCGCAGGGAACACATCAAGGGAGATTAGATGCTAATAAAATCTCACGGTTCATCCCTGCAGGCGCAGGGAACACTCGAAAGATAAGCCAAAAATCTGACAAAACCGCGGTTCATCCCTGCAGGCGCAGGGAACACAGGAAATGAAAACACACCGTACTTGCAAATGTCGGTTCATCCCTGCAGGCGCAGGGAACACTGCAGCAGCATCTAACCACTGTCGCACATTTACGGTTCATCCCTGCAGGCGCAGGGAACACTAAGCAAACATAACACAGTATTAGAACTCAAACGGTTCATCCCTGCAGGCGCAGGGAACACTGACCCGGGACAGCTAAGACGCAAAATTCCGCCGGTTCATCCCTGCAGGCGCAGGGAACACTCAATGTTGAGGATTGGATCGTTACTCACTCCCGGTTCATCCCTGCAGGCGCAGGGAACACACATTGAAATTATTTTCAAATTTATCATTTATCGGTTCATCCCTGCAGGCGCAGGGAACACGGGCCAGCCCGGTGACCACCACTGAAAGCAGCCGGTTCATCCCTGCAGGCGCAGGGAACACTTCGGTTTTGAAGTCTTGGCATCATGCCAGCTACGGTTCATCCCTGCAGGCGCAGGGAACACAGCTTCACCATAAGAATCAAACAACACATGTTCGGTTCATCCCTGCAGGCGCAGGGAACACTAGTGGCACCACTTACAAGCGGATTCACTGGGCGGTTCATCCCTGCAGGCGCAGGGAACACTGGACGGTCGGAAAATTCAGCTTCTTGGTATTCGGTTCATCCCTGCAGGCGCAGGGAACACTACGATATTACCAAAAGTGTAATGCTCAATTGCGGTTCATCCCTGCAGGCGCAGGGAACACTTTCCAACGACATTAGCATTAGCCAAACTGAGCGGTTCATCCCTGCAGGCGCAGGGAACACACGTAGGGATCACTGACTTTTACTTTGTCGCGCGGTTCATCCCTGCAGGCGCAGGGAACACCGAGTGCCCGAGAAGTGCATCACCGCTGGGTGCGGTTCATCCCTGCAGGCGCAGGGAACACATCTTGCTTTTTCGATAACCGCCTGAAACTTCCGGTTCATCCCTGCAGGCGCAGGGAACACAAAGAATTATGTTTTGATAATGTCCATTCATTCGGTTCATCCCTGCAGGCGCAGGGAACACAAAATGTGAGCGTTACAGGGTTATATAGGATTCGGTTCATCCCTGCAGGCGCAGGGAACACTAACAAAGATTTGGGATGGATATCAACCATTGCGGTTCATCCCTGCAGGCGCAGGGAACACTTACTTTTTCAAAGTGTCTTACGGGCTGAGGCGGTTCATCCCTGCAGGCGCAGGGAACACTGGCGTTGTTAATGAAGCTGATAAGGCTATCTCGGTTCATCCCTGCAGGCGCAGGGAACACGCTTGAAATTGGAAAGTGCAAATGGAGAGAAAACGGTTCATCCCTGCAGGCGCAGGGAACACTTGCTAATTTTAAAGATATCAATGATATGATCCGGTTCATCCCTGCAGGCGCAGGGAACACGGTTAAGAAAGTTCCATCGTATAGACCCTCTCCGGTTCATCCCTGCAGGCGCAGGGAACACAGCTAAAGAGACAGTTTTACAACATCAAGAACCGGTTCATCCCTGCAGGCGCAGGGAACACAAAACGTTTAGACTATCCGACTCACCTTTACGCGGTTCATCCCTGCAGGCGCAGGGAACACGCTTTGTCGTCGGGTGAAAGACTGCTGACAACCGGTTCATCCCTGCAGGCGCAGGGAACACCTCCCAGAGTACAGCCGTATTAGTATAGAACTCGGTTCATCCCTGCAGGCGCAGGGAACACGAACTTTTTATTTTTCTTTCTGGATTCACTATTGGTTCATCCCTGCAGGCGCAGGGAACACTTTTTTTTCATCACTCCAAACAGGATAAGGTTCGGTTCATCCCTGCAGGCGCAGGGAACACTCAAAAATATCGGGAGGGACCAGCTCTTCAGGCGGTTCATCCCTGCAGGCGCAGGGAACACTCCACGGCAGGCATCTTGATGCAGAAGCTGGGCGGTTCATCCCTGCAGGCGCAGGGAACACTTTGGCTGTAATGGCTGTGAGGACTTCAGGTTCGGTTCATCCCTGCAGGCGCAGGGAACACAATTTCAAAAGTGTATCCAAGTACATTTTGTTCGGTTCATCCCTGCAGGCGCAGGGAACACTGAAGCAAGTCATAGATGGTGGGCGCAACCAGCGGTTCATCCCTGCAGGCGCAGGGAACACGTCATCTTGGATGTTCTCTGCTGTATTTACCGCGGTTCATCCCTGCAGGCGCAGGGAACACAGATTTACTACTCTCCTGGACTCCGTAAAACGCGGTTCATCCCTGCAGGCGCAGGGAACACTTCACAATTAATAATTGATATTAAAAAGGCCACGGTTCATCCCTGCAGGCGCAGGGAACACTCCGTTAATCCGGAGTCATTTTTCTAAGGGGGCGGTTCATCCCTGCAGGCGCAGGGAACACAAGAAAAAGGTCGGATCATTGAAGGCGGAAAGCGGTTCATCCCTGCAGGCGCAGGGAACACCGGTTATTTTTGGTTTTTCTTTTTCTTGAGTTCGGTTCATCCCTGCAGGCGCAGGGAACACAAGTATCACATGGTGAATATGACACCATGAACCGGTTCATCCCTGCAGGCGCAGGGAACACGTGTTATCAAACCCAATTATTTTATTAATGTAACGGTTCATCCCTGCAGGCGCAGGGAACACAAGTCCATCAGAACCACCGCCACCGCCACCTCCGGTTCATCCCTGCAGGCGCAGGGAACACGTGATTTGACGATACTGTTACTGATGAGTAATCGGTTCATCCCTGCAGGCGCAGGGAACACTCTAAAAAAATACACGATTAAATCAACAAGTTACAAGACCTAAATTTTCCACCAGCGAATTCATCAAAAAATCA
>NZ_JAHHPN010000121.1:0-3293 GCF_024606325.1 Endozoicomonas sp. ONNA1 | reverse complement strand
ACACACCCGGTCAACCCAGAGGCGCAGTGGCAGGACAGTCCGGTAATACGCCCCACCGCATCGATATTTCCCGCAAAAAAGAAGGCGCTGACAGTTCTCAATATTTTCCCGGAACAGTTGCAAGTCACTTCATCCTGCGCAAAAACACAGATAATAGGGGCTACTCGGAAACAAGAATTCATGATGCGGGTACTCAATCAGACGACACCAGTCAGCAACTCAGTGATGACACGGTTTCAGCACTCAGGGAGATGGTGGCAAAGCTGGAAGACCTGTTGCTATGCCCGGTGGATGTGGAATTTGCTATTGATCGTCAGGGGCGCCTGTTCCTGTTGCAGGTGCGTCCTGTAACCGAACTCTCTGGCGGCATGGATTTTGCCATGCCCATACCCGAAGACAGTCTGGCCACTGGCGAGACCTTCAGCGAAGGCTATGGCACCGGACCCATCTGGCTGGCCAAAAAACGAGAGGCAGGTTCTATGCCCCACGGGGCCATTGTCGTGGCCCGACACGCCGAACAATGGATGCTTGAGCCCGATGTACTGATGCGGGCAGGTGGTTTTGTCATTGCCGAAGGAGGATTCAATGATCATGTAGCCATCCTCATGAGACAGGAAAAAAAACCCTTAATGCTGGCCGCTGGCGAGTATGCGGCAGTGGTTGCTCAGGATGGCCGACAGATTACGCTGGCCTGCGCCCGCTTTGACGGTAACTTCGGGGCCTTTATTGTGGACGGTGATCATACTGGAAAACTGGCCAGTCACAGAAGGCTGTCCTCTGCTTTTTCTGATATATCATTGGCGAAAGCCGCTCCGTCACGGGATGAGTTGTCCCCCCCTGAAGGCACACTTCGTCAGGTCGCCAGTGGCTTTAAGTGGCTCACAGAGCAAAATGCCCGATTGCTGGCGCTATATTCTCCTGGCGGCGGACTGGATTGTCTGGCAAACCCGGTGAAACTGAGTATGTCGCCACAGCGATCAAACTTACTGGCACAGACTAAGGACAGAGTAAATCTTCTCATTCATGGGGCTGAAGCCCTGTTGGAGGGTTACCGGGCCTTTTTGCTACTGGCGGGAAGCAGGAGGGCGCCGAGGGTCGAGCGATTGTTGGATGAATTGCCGCAGTTAATCAACCGGTTCGAGACGCTGAAACAGACCATTCGGTCAGGGTTAGAGGTGGTCATCTTGCCACTGGATGGCTCTGAAAAAGGACAGGTATCGTTTCGTCAGTGGGTGGTCGCCTGTCAACAGCTGCAATCCTGTCTTCAGATGCTCAACCCTTCAGAGGCTGAGCAGGTGCGGAGTGTCCATGAGTTGATTTTTGCCCTGCATCAGCGCTTCGTAAAGGCGCTGGCACCGGTCACACTAGCCGCGGGTCAGGGCAGGCTAACCAGGGAAGAGGAAGTCGCTTATGTTGATTGCACGACTCCGGGTGGCTCGGGTGAAAGCGCAATACTATTGAGTCCTTCCTGCAAAGCATCCCTCAAAGAATTAGATCGTCCAGCTACTGTCGTCAGTATGGATGGTGCCTTGATTGTTAACCTGAAGCTTGGAAGTCATATGGGTCTTATCGAGCTGCTTGAAGACGCAGAGGGGGGGAAAGGACGAACTTTGCGGCTGACATTTTCTGACGAGTTTGATCTCATTGATGGCATTGATGCCCCCGGCAAGTTGAAACGTATGTGGTTTCTGGTGCAGTTGCTGAAAGCGATCGAACTGGATAAATATGCTGCTGGCATGAAGCTAAGTTGCAACGCCGTAGCAGGAGAAATTATTGTCGAATGCCCCCGAGTGACATCACGCCAAACGATGCAGGATGCCTTTGAAAAACTGATAACAGCGTTGCACTCTATTGAGAATATGGATATTTATCTAGAGGACTGCACCATTTTTGAAGGAGATCTGTGGGATTTTAACTTGCTTGAGCAACGCCTTAATAGAGGTGTTACGACAGAAGTTGATCGATTTGCCTTTCAACATTGCCTTTTCGCAACGATTTACGACTTTTTCACGATTATTCCCGATTGCTGGCAGTTATTAAGCAAACAACACCAACAGTTTATTCACTATGTTCAACAGTTAGAAGAGTGCTGGAAAAAGCCAGAGGAATATTTTCGGAAAGTGTTAATGAGTGATGAGATCAGTGAGGACACTCGCAGGGAACTTTTACACCATCTGTTATTGTTAGATGCCCAAAGCGCTATTCCATTGGTTGATGATGTTTATCCCGATTTGAGAGATCAATATTATGTTATCAAACCATCATCTTACAGTTACAGGCTGGAGTTTGATGTTTCACCAGGTCAGTCACTTTCGGAAGATAAAGAAAAGGTCAGGAATTTCTTTCTGAAGAATGGCTTGAAATATGCGTGCCAAAAGGCTCGAAATGATAAAAACCTTGTATTAGCCATCATTGCAGTACATCCTGATAACCTGAAATATGTGAGTGAAGAACTGAAAAGTAATAAAGAGGTCGTCCTGGCCGCAGTCGCTCAAGAGGGTAATCTGTTGGAATATGCCAGCCTGGGAATGAAAGATAATGATGAGGTTGTCATGGCTGCTATCGCGAATTATCCAGGAGCTTTCGAGTATGCAAGTCATAGAATCCGAAGCGATAAAAACATGATTAAAATCTTAATAGCGGATGATTTCACTCACTTAAGATATGCCGGTTTAAGGGTATTTTATGATCGCGAGTATATGCTGGATTTAATTGAAGAGAATCCTCAGACTTTCGAATATGCTGCGTACAGGCTTCAAGAAGATCAGGACTTTATCGATTCGGCCATCCAACGAAATAGCGAAGTTGTTAAATATATACCCAAGTAAGAAGTTCAGGATGCTCAATTTTTCATCCTGACAAAGTTATGTGCTTCAGACTGGCGGGTGAACTTTATAAAAACATTATTGTCAAAAGAAAGTAACTTGTTGATGCGCTTGTCATTAACTCATGGATGAGCTTTAACATGAGAGGGATATCTGGATGTTACCTGAACGTATTGACAGATCGGATAGTCAAACCCCGGCAATGAATCCAAAACAGGATGCCGAAAATAGTCCATCCAAACGGTATTTCAGTGGTCTTGACACCGGTAGCGTTCCGATCAGTCAAACGCCTTTAGACAAGCGCTTTTGCAGTTTACCTGTTTCAGATCAGGTTGCTCACTATTCGCCCTCCGACCGCAATCAACTCGGGGGCAAGGGAATGTTTTTGTGGCGCATGAAGCAAGCTGATCTGCATGTTCCGCCATTTGAATGTGTGACAGCCCGGGTAATGAATGCTCTCGAACAACA
>NZ_JAHHPN010000120.1:0-7031 GCF_024606325.1 Endozoicomonas sp. ONNA1 | reverse complement strand
TGATGCGGGGTGGAGCAGCCTGGTAGCTCGTCGGGCTCATAACCCGAAGGTCGTCAGTTCGAATCTGGCCCCCGCTACCAAATAATTAAACCCCATTATGGGGTTTTTTGTTAGGTGCGTCAGAGTCTTTTTGGGCTTGAGATGTTGCCCCATTGAGATTCTGGTAGTTTGTTGAATTCATGCTCAATGGTGTGTGTCTTTGGCAAGCTCCTTAGTTGCGTCCAGCTGGAAGACTGGGTGCATAGAAGAGACAGGGCTTTTAAGCCCTTTTTTTGTTTTTGCAGACAGGTGTTTCCATCGTGGCAGGCAAGCAGTCGCAAGTGGAGGCATTGATTGGGCCCGTGGTTGAATCCCTTGGCTACCAGCTTTGGGGGATTGAGTTCAAATCCCAGGGTAAGCAATCCATGCTTCGCATTTATATTGATTCCCTTGATAAGGAAAAGGGAATCCAGCTGGATGACTGTGAAGTCGTCAGTCGCCAGCTGAGTGGGGTTCTCGATGTGGAAGATCCCATTACGGAGGAATATACCCTTGAAGTCTCATCGCCCGGAGTGGACAGGCGGTTGTTTACGCTTGAGCACTACGTGGCTTGGGCGGGAGCTGAGGTCAATGTCCGATTGAGGGTGCCTTTTGAGGGGCGGCGCAGGTACAGAGGCGTTGTAAAAGGGGTAGAAGACCAGGACGTGGTGTTAGTGGTTGATGATCATGAACTGCTTCTTCCCATAGAGAGCATAGACAAGGCTCAGGTGATACCGAGATTCGACTAACTTCAGGCTCATAACTGGTAATAACCAGATAAAAGATTGAGTAAAAGGTTCAGGCCGGGTTGCTAGCCGTTGTCTGCAATAAGAAGTTGATGACAGGCGAGGGTCTTCCCGGTTAACGGCCAGGGAAGTGTTGGCAAAGGCATGGACTGGTTCAGCATAGGCGAGGCAGAGCATGAGTAAAGAAATTCTGTTGGTCGTTGAGTCCGTTTCCAACGAGAAGGGCGTTCCACCCGAAGTGATCTTCGAGGCGATGGAGATCGCTCTGGCAACTGCGACCAAAAAGCGTTACGAAACAGAAGTGGATATCCGGGTAGCGATTGACCGCAGTAGTGGTGAATACGATACCTACCGTCGTTGGAGCGTGGTTGCGGACGAAGATTTCGAGTTTCCGGGCATGCACTTTACCCTGGATGAGGGTAAGGAGAAGGACGAGTCTCTGGAGATCGGTGGTGTCTGGGAAGAGCAGGTTGAGTCTGTCGCATTTGGACGGATTGCAGCCCAGACCGCCAAGCAGGTTATCGTTCAGAAGGTGCGCGAAGCCGAGCGCGCACAAATGGTTGAACAATACAGTGACAAGCTGGGCGATCTGATTAATGGAACCGTAAAGAAAACGACTCGTGACAGTATTATTGTTGACCTTGGCAACAATGCTGAAGCAGTCATGCGCAAGGACAGCATACTGCCTCGTGAGAACTTTCGTATGGGGAGCCATGTGAGGGCTTTGTTGAGTGAAATTTCCACGGAAGGTCGTGGGCCGCAGCTGATGCTGTCCCGAACTGCGCCTGAAATGCTGATTGAATTGTTCCGCATTGAAGTGCCGGAAATTGCTGAGGAGGTTCTGGAGATCAGGGCGGCTGCCCGTGATCCGGGCTCAAGGGCAAAAATTGCCGTCAAGACCAATGATGGACGCATAGATCCGGTAGGTGCCTGCGTAGGTATGCGCGGTGCTCGTGTACAGGCGGTATCCGGCGAGTTGGGTAATGAGCGTATCGACATTGTTCTGTTCGACGAAAACCCTGTCCAGTATGTGATCAATGCCATGCAGCCTGCAGAGGTTGCTTCCATCATCGTTGACGAAGACTCCGGAACTATGGATATCGCAGTCAGCGAAGATAATCTGGCTCAGGCCATTGGTCGTAGTGGTCAGAATGTTCGACTGGCCAGTGAGCTGACTGGCTGGAAATTGAACGTTATGACAGAAGCTGAAGCCGCTGCCAAGCAGGAAAAGGAAGCGGACAAGTTTAAACAGAGTTTCATTGATCTGCTCGATATCGATGAAGAACTGGCTCAGCTGCTGGTCGACGAAGGGTTCACTACGGTTGAAGAGATTGCCTATGTTCCTCTGGAAGAGATGGTGGCAATTGAAGGCATGGATGAAGAAATCGTGGAGGAGCTTCGCACTCGTGCGAAAGACAAGCTGTTGACTCAGGCTATCGCTCGAGAAGAAAAGTTAGATGGCGCACAGCCGGCTGAAGACCTTTTGGCTATGGATGGTATGGATGAGGAGCTGGCGCTGGAGCTGGCCAGTCTGGGTGTCATTACTATGGAAGATCTGGCGGAGCAGTCCATTGACGACCTTCTCGAAATTGAAGGTATGGACGAAACGCGTGCGGGTGAATTGATTATGACGGCGCGTGCTCCCTGGTTCGAGGAAGCTGGTAACTGAGCGGGCCACTGAGAGGAGAAGTGTTAATGGCAGAAGTAACCGTAGAACAACTCGCGAAGGTGGTCGGCGCTCCGGTCGAAAGGTTGCTGCAGCAGATGCAGGATGCGGGCCTGAAGCAAACCAAGGCTTCAGAAGCTGTGTCGGATGCAGAAAAGAAGCAGTTGCTGGCTCATCTGAAAAGCATTCACGGTGATCACACGGGTACGGCTGAACCTACCAAGATCACCCTTAAGCGCAAAACTGTCAGTCAGATGAAAGTATCTGGCGGTGGTGGCGCTGGTAAGAAAAAAGTTGTAAACGTAGAAGTTCGCAAGAAGCGCACCTACGTCAAGAACGAAAAAGCGGAAGAGCAGAAACCCGAAGAAAAGCGGGCTCGTGGTGACTCACGTCGTGATGGTGACCGTCCTCAGCGTCGCGATGGAGATCGTTCCCAGCAGCGTCGTGACGGCGATCGTCCCCCGCGTCGTGAAGGCGATCGTCCCCAGCAGCGTCGCGATGGTGATCGTCCGCCACGTCGTGAAGGAGACCGTCCGGCTCGTCATGGTGATCGTCCACCACGTCGTGATGGTGATCGTCCGGTTCGTCGTGATGGCCCGTCTGCTCCAAGCTTTGATCCAGCCGCTGCGCCAATGCCGACTCCGGAAGGTGATAAGCGCGGCCGTAACCGCAAAGGCAAAGATCGCCGTGATGAGCCCCGTGAAGAACGCGGTCGTCGTGGTGAGAAGCGTGGCGGACGCAACGCAGGTCGTAAAGATGATCGTCGTGGCGGCCGTAAGGCAGCCCGCACAATTACGCCTGAATCCATGGCAGCTCACGGCTTCACCAAGCCAACCGCTCCGGTAATACGCGAAGTCTCTATTCCTGAGACCATCACTGTTGCTGAGCTGGCGCAAAAAATGGCTGTCAAGGCTGCTGACGTCATCAAGGCGATGTTCAAAATGGGTTCCATGGTGACCATCAATCAGGTGATTGACCAGGATACTGCATCCATCGTAGTTGAAGAGATGGGTCACACCTTCAAACTGGTCAAGGCTGACAGCATTGAAGACTCTCTGACTGAAGATCAGGAAGATGGCGTAACCGATTTTGAGGAGAAACCTCGTGCGCCGGTTGTGACAGTAATGGGTCACGTTGACCACGGTAAGACCTCTTTGCTGGACTACATCCGCAAGAGTCGTGTGCAAGCAGGCGAGGCCGGTGGTATCACCCAGCACATTGGTGCTTACCACGTAGATACCCCGCGCGGTATGGTTTCTTTCCTGGATACTCCCGGGCACGCGGCCTTTACCGCCATGCGTGCTCGTGGTGCCAAGGCAACAGATATCGTCATTCTGGTGGTTGCGGCTGATGATGGTGTTATGCCTCAGACCGAAGAAGCGGTTCAGCACGCCAAGGCTGCTGGTGTTCCAGTCGTTGTTGCTGTGAATAAGATCGACAAGGAAGCTGCAGATCCTGATCGTGTGAAAAACGAACTGGCTGCAAGAGAAGTGATTCCTGAGGAGTGGGGTGGTGATACTCAGTTTATTCATGTGTCAGCTCTGACCGGGCAGGGAATTGATGAGCTCCTGGAAGCATTACTTCTTCAGGCTGAAGTTCTTGAGCTGTCTGCCGCAGACAAAGGTCCAGCTAAAGGCGTGGTGGTTGAATCCCGTCTGGATAAAGGTCGTGGCCCTGTCGCAACAGTTCTGGTTCAGTCCGGCAACCTGCAGCAGGGTGACAACATCTTGGTAGGTCAGCAATACGGCCGTGTTCGTGCGATGCTGGACGAAGACGGTAAGGCGATCAAAGATGCAGGCCCTTCCATTCCGGTTGAAATTCTGGGTCTGGACGGTACTCCTGATGCTGGTGATGAGCTGATTGTGGTTAAGGATGAGCGCAAGGCTCGTGAAATCGCACTGTTCCGTCAGGGTAAATACCGTGAAGTCAAACTGGCTCGTCAGCAGGCTTCCAAACTGGAAAATATCTTCTCCAGCATGGGCTCTGAAGAGAAGAAGACCCTTAATATCGTTCTGAAGGCAGATGTCCGGGGCTCTCTGGAGGCTCTGACTACTTCTCTGGAAGAGCAGGGTAACGACGAAGTTCAAGTTAAGGTTATTTCTGGTGGCGTAGGTGGTATCACTGAAACCGATGCTAACCTGGCTATGGCTTCCAATGCCGTTATCGTTGGTTTTAACGTTCGTGCTGATGCTTCTGCCCGTAAGGTGATTGAGGCAGAAGAACTGGATCTGCGCTACTACAGTGTCATCTATGACATCATTGACGATGTTAAGAAGGCTCTGGGCGGTATGCTGGGATCCGATACCCGTGAGCAGATTGTGGGCACTGCAGAAGTACGTGACGTTTTCCGTTCACCGAAGTTCGGGGCGGTGGCTGGCTGTATGGTTGTTGAAGGTATTGTTTACCGAAACGACCGTATTCGTGTACTGCGTGACAACGTGGTGATCTTTGAAGGCGAGTTGGAATCCTTGCGTCGCTTCAAGGATGACGTACAGGAAGTTCGCGAAGGTATGGAGTGTGGTATTGCGGTCAAGTCGTACAACGACGTGAAGCCAGGCGATAAGATCGAAGTTTACAAGACTGTTGAAGTCAAGCGTACTCTTTAATCAGGTTCGGCCGATCTGCTCATACTCGGTCGGTTGCCAAAGAAAGAAGCCCGCAGCAAAGACTGCGGGCTTTCTCATATCAGCAGGTTTTAATCCCCAATGGCTAAAGAATACAGTCGAACTCAGCGGGTAGCGGACCAGATTCAGAAAGAATTGGCCCAGCTGATCCAGCTGGAGATGAAAGACCCTCGTTTAGGTATGGTAACCGTCAGCGCGGTAGAAGTGTCCCGCGATCTGGCCTTTGCCGATGTTTTTGTTTCTTTTCTGGGCATAGACGACCAAGAGGGCGTCAGCAACCAGAAAAGTGTTGATGAGAACCTGGAGGTTATGCAGAGTGCTGCCGGTTTCCTCCGCAGCGAGCTGGCCCGTTCCATCAAGTTGCGTATCATTCCCCAGTTGCGTTTTCATTATGACAACAGTCTGAGGCGTGGTGCGTATATGAGTGAGTTGATTGCAAAAGCTCGTTCTGGTGACAGTGATCATCAGGGTGAGTCTGAGGAGTAATTGATGTCTAAACGCAGACGTAGCCGTGGCCGCAGGGTGGACGGTATTGTTGTTGTGAATAAGCCTAAGGGTGTCAGTTCCAATGACGTTCTGCAACGTGTCAAGCGGCTTTATGGTGCAGCCAAAGCTGGCCATACCGGGAGTCTTGATCCTCTGGCTACCGGAGTTTTGCCGGTCTGTCTGGGCGAGGCGACAAAATTTTCACAGTATCTGCTGGAATCGGATAAGTCCTACAGAACTGAAGTCAAGCTGGGTATCCAGACGGAGACCGGTGACCGTGAAGGCGAGATAGTCGAGCAGCGTCCGGTGAATGTTACCCGTTCTGAAGTTGAAGCTATCCTTGATCGCTTCCGTGGTGAGGTTGATCAGATTCCCAGTATGTATTCAGCGCTGAAGCACAATGGTGAACCGCTTTACAAGCTGGCTCGTCAAGGTATTGTTGTTGAGCGTCCGTCACGACGCATCACCATCTATCGTCTTGAGCTGCTGGACTTTGAAGGTGACAGGCTGATCCTTGAAGTGGATTGCTCCAAGGGCACTTATGTTCGTACTCTGGCTGAAGATATTGGTGCAGCTCTGGGGTGTCTCGGGCATGTTGCCGAGCTGCATAGAATGAAGGCAGGCCCATATACTGAACACCAGTCCTACACTTTGGCAGAGCTCGAAGATATTCGCGACGGCGGTGGTCACAAGGCTCTGGATGAACTGCTGCTGCCATTGGATACTTCTGTGAGTGACTGGCCTCAGATTCGTCTGGGGGCAACCAGCAGCTATTACATCAGTCAGGGGCAACCGGTTCAGGTGCCTCAGGCGCCTACCAGTGGTAATGTCCGTATCTATGGTCAGGAAGAGGTTGAGGGCCAGGAAGTGCTTCGATTCCTGGGTATTGGAGAGATTGACGAAGACGGTCGTGTTGCACCCAAGAGACTGATCAGTTCCGGAAACTAAGACAGATTATCTTTCTGCAGTATGGTGGCTTTAACGGACTGGCTTCCGGCTGGAGGTTGATGTTAGAATTCGTCACCTGATTGGCAGCAGGTGCTGCCAAGGCTTAATGGTTGGCTGTAAATATGCACGGTCATACCTGCTTGTTGATGCATATTAAACGGAGTGTAAAGCAATGGCTTTGACTGCTAAAAAGAAAGCAGAAATTATCAAGGAATTCGGTCGTAGTGAAGGCGACAGCGGTAGCCCTGAAGTTCAGGTTGCTCTGCTGACTGCAAACATCGAAGGTTTGCAGGGTCACTTCAAGGCAAACCACAAGGATCACCACTCTCGTCGTGGGCTGATCCGCATGGTAAACCAGCGTCGTAATATGCTGAACTACCTGAAGGGCAAAGACGTTGAGCGTTACCGTTCCCTGATCGAGCGTCTGGGTCTGCGTCGCTAACAGCTATAGCGTTATTGATCCGGAAGGCTGACCGGGAAGAGACTGTCCTACGCGGCAACTGCTCCTGCGTTGCTCTAGCTCCTGCATCCATGCAGTCGTGC
>NZ_JAHHPN010000119.1:0-3306 GCF_024606325.1 Endozoicomonas sp. ONNA1 | reverse complement strand
GTCCACCCGAGTGGACAGTGTCGTATTCCTCGAGGAAGGACAGATCATTCAGATGTTTTTTTTGCGTAGCCAGATGATCTTTGTGAGCGATGTGGATCCGGTTGTGGTTAACCCCTTCAGCTTCTGCAAGATCGTTCAACTTTTGGGCGAAGGAGAGGTCAGGCAGACGATAGAGTACTCTTAACATACAAAACACCTTTCTTCGGTGATTAATTAAGGTCTCAAAACCCAATGTTAGAGCGTTTACGCATAATTAGCGAATTTGGATCATATGGAAAGAATCAGGACTTTATAACGCACCTCTCTCTTACTAACTCTTTGAAGGCTCAATCAGCCAGAGACAGATAACCGTTTTTTTCGCCAGACCATCACAATTTCCAATTTTAGCGGCTCAGAGAAAGGTAGAGAGCAGACCTGGCGTTCACTCTGCGCAACGAGCCTCCGGCAGAGGCACATAGCAAGGTTGTCTTCATATAACTTTATTCTCACACTGGCTTCAAATTCAACGTTTGCTTTAACCGTGAGGCAAAGCTGAGTGAGGTGGAGGGGTAGAACCCGGGAACGAACGGGAAGAATTTGTCAGACACGGTTGCCGGATTGTTATGAACTTTATGGTGAATGAACTCTCTAAGAATAAATAACTATAAGGAATTTACTATGAATTTACCTCCTGTTCAGCCCTCTGAGCCAACAAGCTCCCAAGCTACTGCGTTTTCAAATCAACTTACAACAACTGACGATTATCATTCATTCCAGGTATTTATACCAAAAGGTAAAAGTACAACTGCATGGATAGAATGGTGCAGGGAAAATGGATTGAATTTTTGGTTAGGAACCAGTGCTGCTCAATTTAAGGTTTCAGAAACAGCAAAAATATTTAATATTGACTCCACTGAAAAATATGAATACTTATTAAAAAACTTCCCTCATGCAGAAGATGATAATTATATAGACTGGGAACGAGTAGCGACTGAGTTTGATGCTGTACACTGCACAGAAGATTTTTTTATTCCGGGATGGGATTGTGAATCAACAGCATGGTTCAATAAAGAGAAATTAGCATTCCAGAAATCTATAAGCTCACAAGAAATTGACTTGTAAAATATATAGTTCAGCATTCAGGTAGCAGTAATAACATGATTGATCTAGCCACGCCCTCTTATCGAAAAGCCACCTTTGCCCTGGCACTGGGGTCATTCCTGATATTCTGTAACCTGTATCTGTTTCAGCCATTGATTCCTGTCATGGCTAATCAATTCTCGATATCTGTGCTCAAGGCCAATGGCCTGCTGGCAGCAAGTACGGCCGGTCTGGCAATGTCACTGTTGCCCTGGGCCATTCTTTCAGAAAAGCTGGGACGTTACCCTGTGATGATGATTAGCCTGGCACTGATACCTCTGACAGGACTGGGCATACTCCTTTCAAACAGCTTGACGGTTATGATTGTTGCCAGAGCACTGCTGGGCGTCGCTCTGGCAGGTTTTGCTGCCGTAGCAGTGGCCTACATGGCAGAAGAATTCACCCAAAACGCCCTCGTGATGGCTGTCGGCACTTATATCAGCGCAAACTCCCTGGGAGGTATCAGTGGCCGTATCTTTGGGGGATTGGTGTCCGAACAGTGGAACTGGGAGACAGCCGTTGCGGCCATGGCACTGTTCAGTCTGCTATGTGCTCTGACTGTCTACGCGTTATTGCCCAGAGCGGTTCATTTTCAGCAAGAATCCGGGGTCAGTGTTAAAGGAGCTACCCGTATTATTGCCGGGCACCTGCATAATCCAAAATTGTTACTGGCTGTATTAATTGGTGGCCTAAACTTTGCCCTGTTCGTCAATTTATACACTGTCATGGGTCTCAGACTGATTGCTCCCCCCCACTCTCTTCCTGTGGGCTGGACTGCACTGATCTTTCTTTGCTACCTGAGCGGCACTATTTCTTCCCGACTCAGTGGGCACTGGCGTAAGCAAAACACCATCACCCAAGGCCTGTTGATCGGAACATTTATTAGCATGTGTGGGTTATGGATAGCCAGTTTTCAGGCCTTGACGACAATCATTATCGGATTATTGCTGATCAGCTCCGGAGCATTCTTTGTTCACTCTCTGGCTTATGGCTGGGTCAGTCATCATGCCACCCGTGCCAAGGCTACGGCTACCGCTCTGTACCTTGTTGCTTATTATCTGGGCGGCAGTCTGGGAGGATTTCTTCTGATCGCATGCTGGCAGACAGCAGCCTGGGGGGGAGTATTAGTGGGGTCAATGACGCTCTATGGATTAATGTACTGGATGTGCTTCAGACTGAGAAAGTATGACTCCACGCACCAAACACCAACCATGGCTGCGCCTTGAGTAAAAGACAAATAGCCTCCGGGAATACGTGCATGAATGCATCCCGTCATAGCTCTCCTTTTCAGATAAATAGCTGTATTTTTGAGGTATTCGAAATAGTATGTGGATCGACTGGCGCCATGGACACGTCGTGCAGGGCTGCACAAACCGAAAAAATCAATCACTTGACTGTGCATCATCAAACTTTTGTTTTCGGTGTTGCTTTCTGTGATCCGACAGGGCTTTCGCGTTTGGCAGGGACTTCTGGCACTCAGGGCAGGTTTGCTCTCCGGTGTGGTATCGACTTTTGTGTTCCGACAAAGCTTTCTTGTTTGGCAGAGCCTTCTGGCACTCAGGGCAGGTTTGCTCTGGGGTGTGATATTGAATTTTGTGAACCGACAGGGCTTGGGTGTTTGACAGAACCTTATGGCACTCAGGGCAGGTTTGCTCTCCGGTGTGATATTGACTTTTGTGAACTGACAGGACTTTAGCGTTTGGCAGGGTCTTCTCGCACTCAGGGCAGGTTTGCTCCGGGGTGTGATCTTTTCTTTTGTGAACCGACAGGGCTTGAGCGTTTGGCAGGGTCTTCTGGCACTCAGGGCAGGTTGGCTCTCCGGTGTGATATTGACTTTTGTGAGTGTTCAATGAGGCTTGAGAGCCAAGTGATTTTTCACAGCCGGGGTGATCACATCGGTATTTTTTGGAGCCTGCCTTCCTTTGTTTTTTCGCAGGAGGTGGATTTAATGTTAATGATCGAGCAGCTGTGCTGTGAGTACCTGAGACAACGGTCGGGCCTTCAGCAGGATGACTTACCGAGCCAGATGTCTTATCGCCTGTTTGCAAATAGACATCTGTTCTGCAAGCGAAAGAGTCGTCTGAGGTTGAACGACACTGGATACTTGTGGAGGGAGCGAAGATACAGCGTCCTTGTCGATGACAACAGGGCTGTTCATGGCAATTTTCGTCAAGGCTATGTCGGAAG
>NZ_JAHHPN010000118.1:0-2038 GCF_024606325.1 Endozoicomonas sp. ONNA1 | reverse complement strand
CAGAGCACCTGCCCAATAAGCCAGAAATATTCGATTCCGTATGGCTGAGTACTTAACATTGTCAATTCACTTTTTGCATGTTTTGGCGGGAACTCAAGGCTCCATATTAGCTATATCATCTATACTCGTTCGTAAATTTGTCATACTCTTTATGAGTCCCAAAAAACTTCACAAAAACTCTACCCGATCTGAAATTAATTCCGAGTACAGTTCGATATTTGTTTCCACCAATATCAATAACCCACCAATCTTCCATATACTTGAACCTATCAATCGGGCAGTAGACCACGAGAGCTACTGAACGACCATGATAATAGAGCCGCCGAGAGGGAAAACAACTGGAAGCGGTACAAGCTATTACAGCAGCCAAGATTTAAATGACTGATCCTGTCAAACTAGTCCAGATTTATTACCTTTAGTCTATAGTTATTCTGGCTCTATCCAGTATTTAATCTATACTTATCTCCATAAAATGAAATAAGTGTGGACTAAATGCCAAAGCTTTTTTTCTCAAATACGGCCAGTGAAGCCAAAAAATATGCACTGGCGGTGCAAAAGGGTGAACTAACCAGGATACGCCGGGGAATTTACACAGATGCAGATTATGAGGCTATCCCGCAACTTCTGGCAAACCGTTGGTATGAAGTGGTCTCTTATCTTTTCGGGAAGAATGTGCTGATCGCCTTTCGCACTGCATGTGAACTTAAGCCTGCCGATGGGTCTGTGTTTATCATTGCCAGGGTCAGTAAACGTCGACGGGTTATAGTGGGTGCCGGGATGGTGATTGAAGTGATGCCGGGGGAGCCTGCACTGGGTCGCGAACAGTTTCTGCCAGAATTATTCCGAAGTAATCTGGCCCGGCAGTGCCTGGAAAATCTTGCTCCCTCCCGTTCAACTGCCAACGTCGTAAAATCTTTGGGGGCTGAGTATGTTGAACAGCAACTATGCAAAGAACTGAGGCGAGGAGGTGAATTTCGGTTAAACCAGTTAAGAGATGAAGCCCGGGATCTGGCTACCGACCTTGCGCTGGAGCAGGAGTTTGAAAAGTTCAATAAAATGGTCAGTGCTCTTTTGGCAACTCATAATCCGGCGGAAGCATTGCAAACCCGACTGGCCATCGCGACTGCACAGAGAGAACCGTTTGATTCTGAACGAGTAGATTTGTTTGCCGGACTGGCAAACTATCTTAATCGCTGCGAACTTGACGAAATGCCTTATGACTACCAAGGACGCAGCTGGAAGAATCTGGCTTTTTTTGAAAGTTATTTTTCAAATTATATAGAAGGCACAGAGTTTGAAATTGATGAAGCAGAAACGATTGTGTTCTCCCGTGAATCCATCAATAACCGCCATGAAGATAGTCACGATATTATGGCTGTCTATGATCTTGTCAGTGATTATCAGGAGATGCTGGCAACACCGGATACGGTTGAGACGTTCATTCAGCTGCTAAAAACACGCCATGCGCTAATGATGGATCACCGTATGGAAAAGCGTCCGGGGGTGTTTAAAGAGAAACCAAATAAAGCGGGAGATACCCTGTTCGTCACGCCGGAAGAACTGCAGGGCACATTAGCCCAAGGGCTAGAGATAGGGCAGCGGCTATCGGCAGGTCTGAAAAAAGCAATTTTTATGCAGTTTCTGGTGAGTGAATGTCATCCATTTGATGATGGTAATGGCCGACTATCCCGTATAATGATGAATGCCGAGATGCACTCAGCGGGATTACACAAGCTGATTATGCCAACGGTTCACCGTGACAGTTATTTGAATGGATTTAGACAGGCCAGTCGACAGGGGAAGTTCCGGGCGCTCACCAAAGTCTTTCATCAAATGCATCTCTATACAGCGTCAATGATCAACTGGCAGGATTATGGTGAGGCCCGGCAAGACCTGGAAAGTCATGGTGCTGATAAAATTCCTGATGTCGGGATAGCGAAGTTTAACCAGGTGATCCGGCAATTAGGTGGTGAGTATCCACCTTGATGCTAGCAGCCTGTCGGACTTAAGCGTCCGTAGCGAGGATTGCAAGAAATTG
>NZ_JAHHPN010000117.1:0-1443 GCF_024606325.1 Endozoicomonas sp. ONNA1 | reverse complement strand
GTGATGCCGGCATGGATAAAGGGGCTCTGTTCACTGCCACCTGTTTGGTTGCAGGTCTCAGTACCATTGCCATCGGCCTATATGCCAATTGGCCTGTAGGACTGGCACCGGGGATGGGTTTGAATGCTTTCTTCGCTTATGCGGTGGTGCTGGGCATGGGTTACAGCTGGCAAGAAGCCATGGGTGCTGTATTTTGGGGCGGCATAGGCTTCATGTTGTTGAGTCTGTTCAAAGTCAGGGCATGGATTGTCGATAGCATTCCTGTTGGTCTCAGAGTCGGAATCACCAGCGGCATTGGTCTCTTCCTGGCACTGATTGGCCTTAAAAATGCCGGTATTGTGGTGGCCAGCCCGGGCACCATAGTGACGTTGGGGGACATCACTCAGTTTGGCCCCATGATGGCCTGTCTCAGTTTGTTTCTTATTCTGGGTCTGGCCTTCCGTGGTCTCAAAGCCGCTGTGCTGATCGCTATCGCCGTTGTGACCGCCATTGCTCTGCTGGCTGGTGATGTTGCTTTTACTGGTGTCGCTTCAGCGCCGCCCAGCGTGATGCCCATCGTCGGTGAGCTGGACATTATGGGCGCTCTGAACCCTGAAATGCTGGGTGTCATTATTGCCTTCATGTTCGTCAATCTGTTTGATACCACGGGTACCCTGATTGCTGTGGGCGACAAGGCGGGCCTGGCAGACAAAAATGGCAAGATGCACAACATGAACAGAGCCATGGTGACTGACGGTACAGCTTCCTGGGCGGGAGCGTTGATGGGTACACCGACTGTGACTTCTTATGTTGAAAGTGCTTCAGGTGTGGCCGCAGGAGGTCGCACAGGTCTGACAGCGGTCACCATCGGTGTGCTGTTTTTGCTATGTGCTTTCTTCTCTCCCCTGGCTGGCATGGTACCCGCTTATGCAACAGCGGGAGCCTTGATTTATGTTGCCGTTCTGATGGTAGGTAGCCTGGCCAATATTGACTGGAATGATCTGACAGAAGCCGGACCGGTCATGATGACAGCGATCATGATGCCACTGAGCTTCTCTATTGCTAATGGTATCGCTCTGGGGTTCATCGCTTACCCGGTGATTAAAGTTCTGGCTGGACGTTCCAGCGATGTCAGTATCAGTGTCTGGGTATTAGCAGTGCTCTTTGCCCTAAAATTTGTCTTCTTTGGCGTCTGAGCCTGTCTGGCTTGCTCATTTAAGGTGAGCAAGCCTGTTAACTCTCTTCAGGCAAAAATTCTCAATCACGTTTTGATACCGTGCCCCTTATCCGCTCGTCTATCCTCACTGCTCCTATCCATAGAAAACAAAGGATAGAACCATTAAAAGTCTACTCTTGCACGTATTGGTTTTTGTGCCTTTCGTTTGCCCGGTTGGGCCACAGACTTACCGTTTTATCGTTGAGGTTAACCAGAATGGGGCTTTGACAAGCCAGAGTTTGTCTATA
>NZ_JAHHPN010000116.1:0-2606 GCF_024606325.1 Endozoicomonas sp. ONNA1 | reverse complement strand
TTTTAGCTCCCTTTCACACGATCGCGCTTCAGGGGTGCTCTCCTCAATTTTTTCTTGTTGAAGTCTTGATTTCAATTTATCGCCAAACTTGTTGCGAACAAGGATAATCCGATCTGACGGGTGATTCCTCTTTATCAGAGCTTCCAATACCTCAGCATCAAACTCGCTGATCTCTGTAGTGGTCAAGTAAAAACGGACACCTGATTAAGCTGCTTTTTTCAATTTTTGCTTCTCGAAGTCTACTGGACTCATATAGTCCAGATAGGAATGCAATCTATTATTGTTGTAGAACAAAATGTAATCAATAACATGTGCCTCTACTTCTGCCCGCGTATCATAAATATAATGATCCGTTCTTTCCCTTTTCAGGCTGTCAAAGAACCGCTCCATCACAGAGTTATCCCAGCAATTACCCTTGCGACTCATACTACAGACCATCCCATACTCCCTGAGTTGATTCTGATACTCCAGAGACGCGTACTGGCTGCCACGATCTGAATGGTGCATCACACCATCTCCAGGCTTTCTGCCCCAGTAAGCCATTCTCAAAGCTTCCAGGGGCAGCTCTGTCGTCATACGGTTACTCATCGACCAACCGACGACTTTCCGCGAAAACAGATCAACGACAGTCGCCAGATAAACCCAGCCTTCACGAGTCCAGAGGTAGCTGATATCAGCTACGTATACTCTGTCCGGTGCTGAAACTGAAAACTCACGATTCAAAAGGTTTGCCGCCACTGGCAGTTTGTGTTTGCTGTTGGTTGTCACCTTGAATTTTTTGACCACCCGAACCCGCAGGCCAAGCCGTTACATCAGGGTTTTGGCCTGATAACGCCCTATGCTGTAACCTTTTGAACGCAGGACTTTCGCCATTCGACGACTTCCATAAGAGTCACCTGATTGAGCAAAAATCTCTCGGGCATCTGCCTCCAGGCGAAACATCTCCGGGTCAATCTGTTGATTTTTTGCCTGTTGTTTATTCCATTCGTAGAAGCTGCTGCGACTAACTTTTAGTGCTTTGCATAGCGTTACGACAGGATAGGCCTTCCTCTCCCGCTGTATGAAGGCGTATCTTACAGCTGGTCTTTCGCAAAGAAGGCCATGGCTTTTTTTAAGATTTCCTGTTCCATTTTCAGCTGTTTTTTTTCAGCTTCAAGCTCTTTGATTCTCTGCTGTTCAGTCGTCAGGGCCTGATGGCCTTTGCCGGGGAAAGCCAGCTCTTTCTTCTCTTCACTGAGTCGAACCCAACGACGGAGGTTAGTCGCACAAATTCCTAGACTTCTGGCGACTGCTGTAGGCGACTGAGCTTGTTCAGTAACCAGTTTTACAGCTTTGAGTTTGAATTCCTGAGAATAATGTTTTCGCGTTGCCATTATGAACCTCGTTACTGGTTGCACTATTGTGCTTAACGAGGTGTCCGGTGTCATTAGACCACTTCAAAGTTACCTGGCTTGTGCACTGGGACACCGGGCCTGCATACAGGGTTACAGTGTCCGCTATTACCGACTCTCGCGCTTACTGGAAGAGCTGAGCCTTGCCCATGGTGATGGCAGCTACAGCAGGCAACTCAAGCAACTGGCGAAGGTGGATTTGTTGATACTGGATGACTGGGGGCTGGAACCTCTGACCCAGCAGCAACGCAACGATTTACTGGAAGTGATGGATGACCGTCACGAACAAAGTTCAACGTTGGTTACCAGCCAGCTACCGACCCGGCAATGGCATGGCAGCATCGGTGATGAGACTATGGCAGACGCCATTCTGGATCGCCTGATGCACAACGCCCACAGGATTACGCTGAAAGGGGAATCCATGCGCAAGAAGCTGGGAAAACTGGAAACACTTGAACACTTGGACTAAAAATCAGACTGGGTGATGCGTAGGAGATCCAGGGTGTTCAAATGAACTAGAATAGGTGTTCAAGCTGACCAGAATATGCAGGAGACGGAGGCGATGTTGGTTCTGATACTGTTTCCGATTGGCCGCTGTTGAATGCACTGCTCAATACCGCCGGCGACGCTACCTGGGTTTCTTTGCACCACGGTGGGGGAGTCGGCATGGGCTTCAGTCAACACGCAGGAGTTGTTATTGTCGCTGATGGTACTGAAGCCGCTGAAATGCGTCTGGGTCGTATTCTGCGTAACGACCCCGGAACGGGTGTTATGCGTCATGCTGATGCGGGTTACGACATCGCTATTAAATGTGCTGAGGAGCAAGGTCTGGATCTGCCTATGCTGAAGGCTTGAATTGTAATTTAAAGGCTAACCAAGACCCGATGCCGGATGGTTTTCGGTCTCGGCTTTTGTTTGTGTCAGGGTAGTTGCTGCCTCTTTTGATTTTTCCTAACTAAACAGGGGGCGGTCAGAGAGCGATCAATGGCTCCGGAATACCCAACCCACCTGCACTAGCTGTATTGCACACAGTATTTGAAACTAGGCAGTTCTTTTTCTGACTGCCCCTAGCCAAAAGGTAATCAAGAGCAGCAGTAATGCTATACCCCACAGGGGTTTTAGTGCCGGATAGTCGTATAATATTGCTGTATACGTTATCTTTTACTGCCCTGTCTGGGATTTCACTTGCGTGAGCCAAGATACGTAGTACCGTAT
>NZ_JAHHPN010000115.1:0-4843 GCF_024606325.1 Endozoicomonas sp. ONNA1 | reverse complement strand
AGCAGCGGATTGAAAATCCGCGTGTCGGTGGTTCGATTCCGCCCCTAGGCACCATATATAAAAAAGGGTTACGAGCAATCGTAACCCTTTTTTATTTGCAGGGGACACTGCTTCCTTAGTGCCAATTCTGCTGTAGCGGATTGGCATGACAGAATGCTTTTTCTAGCTCAACGATATTGAAAATTGTGCCCCCTACCATAGTGCTCAAACCGCCCGGGCACACCAGATGATCTTGCCCACTACCGGATTCTCTTCCAGCTTTTTCAGATCAATATTCCAACCGGGATACTCAGGGTTATCGCTGGTTATTTCCAGTTCATGCTGTATCTGTTTGACCCGCTTGGCCATCAAACCATCGTCTGTCTGAATAAGATAAACCGCTTCACTCTGAACTGATTTCCGGGACATATCTACCAACACCTGGTCTCCGTCCCGAAAAGTAGGAAGCATACTGTCACCAGTGATCGTGACAAATGCCAGGTTTTCACCGGAAACGCCCAGCTGTCGGCTCAGAAAGGCTTTATTAAAGGCAAAATAGTCGCTGACATCTTCACCTTGCACTACAGAGCCCATCCCTGCACTGGCCTGCACATCAAACATAGGAGTGAAGACAATTTCTTTACTGTCTGAAGTATCAGAGATTTGTCCACTGTCGTTTTGATTACCCGTCAGCAGCCAGTTTAAGTCTACCCGAAACTCATCATAGAGACTTTCCAGATAAGCCATGGAAGGGCGGCTGGTACCCCGACAGATTTTATAGATATGAGAGGCGGATTTACCTGTCATTTCGGCAAACTGTTTTTTGTTACCCTGTGTCAGACGATCAACTATCAACTGAAATCGACGTGCGAAAGCGTTTGCCATACCCTGCTTTGTCCTGAAAAAGAATAAAGGGTTGATTATACAACAGCAGGTCTGATGCCAGTGATATAGATATGAAAAGTCATTCGCTGTTCAGCCTTTTATCAAGGACCTATATAATCAATCAATGACTTTCCGGCTACGCTCTTATCAAAAAGAAGCTGTTTCCAAAGTGATACAGCATTTTCGCAAAAGTGACGACCCTGCTCTTGTGGTTCTGCCCACAGGTGCAGGTAAAAGTCTGGTGATCAGTGAACTGGGGCGAATTGCCCGTGGCCGGGTTTTGATTCTGGCTCATGTCAAAGAGCTGGTTGAACAGAATCATGCCAAGTATGAGAGCTATGATTTGAAAGCCTCCATTTTCAGTGCCGGCCTGGGCAGGAAAGAAGCTTCTGAGCAGGTTGTATTCGGCAGTATTCAATCGGTCGCCAAAAACCTGAATCAGTTTGATGACGATCATTTCTCGCTACTGGTCATTGATGAGTGCCATCGGGTTTCTCTGGAGAAGACCTCCAGTTATCACAGGGTCATAGAGCACCTCCAAACGCTCAATCCGAGGCTGAAAATACTGGGGTTAACGGCTACACCCTATCGGCTTGGAATGGGCTGGATTTATCAGCATTACTTGCCTGGAAACAAAAAAGGCACCCTGAAAACGGCTGAAAAGCGATTTTTCAAAAGCTGTATCTATGAACTTCCATTGTCGTACATGATTAAAAATCACTATCTGACACCCGCAACTTTAATCGATGCTCCAGTTATTTTTTACGACTTTAGCCTTTTATCAAGAGACCGTTTTGGTCGCTGCAGCGAAGCGGATCTGAACAAGCTTCTGAAAGGCAAAGGGCGGGCAACGAAACAGATCATCACCCAGGTTATGAAAGCGTCAGAAGACAGAAAAGGCGTCATGATTTTCGCCTCCACCGTGGATCATGCCCGGGAAATAATAGGCTATCTGCCAGAATCTGAATCTGCTTTGATTATTGGTGACACGCACACTCAGGCGCGTGACAACCTGATTCAGGCTTTCAAGGCTCAGAAGATCAAATATCTCGTCAACGTGTCAGTATTAACCACCGGCTTCGATGCCCCTCATGTTGATTTGATCGCTATTCTTCGCCCCACAGAGTCTGTCAGTCTTTATCAACAGATTGTGGGCCGCGGGCTTCGTCTGGCAGAAAGCAAGAAAGATTGTCTGGTGATAGACTTTGCCGGAAATCGCTATGATCTGTTCAGCCCTGAAATAGGTAGCCCAAAGCCAGACTCCCAATCCGTTCCGGTGACGGTTCCCTGTCCTGCCTGTGGCCATGAGAACAGCTTCTGGGGCATCCTCGACAACGACGGTGATCTGGTTGAACACTATGGCCGCCGCTGTCAGGGCATTGAAGAGTTTGAAGGTCAAATGGTTCAATGTGACTTCCGCTATCGCTTCAAGGAGTGCGAAGAATGCGGTGCAGAGAACGATATTGCCGCCAGAAAGTGCCATCAATGCAGAAGAGCACTGGTTGATCCGGATAAAAAACTGCGAGACGCCCTTAACCTGAAAGACTGCATGGTTCTTCGTTGCTCTGGCATGACGCTGGAACCTGACTCCGGGGGCAATAACCCCAGAATCAAAATTACCTACTACGATGAAGACGGAGCCGAAGTCTGCGAGTATTTCCGCCTGGATACCCCTGCTCAACAGGGTGCTTTTTATCATCATTTTGGCAAGCATGCTTTGATTAACCGTGCTGAGCCTTTCAGGGCAAAGTCTGTGGATACCGTTATTCGTCAGCAAAAGAAATTTCGCAAACCTGACTTCGTGATTGCTCAAAAAGAGAAACACTATTGGTCGGTCATTGATAAGCTTTACGACTACGAAGGTCATTATCGAAAGGCTTATGACGCAGAATAAGGCTTTTGTCGTTCATTAATTGCCTTCAGGATATAAGTCTGAAAAAGCACCAGCACTTTTTCCATCTTTGGTGCACGTTTACACAAAAATGCACCGATTTTCTTCCTTCCCCACAACTCCCTACTTGTAACGTTGACCATCCTGTAAATGGTTAACTTATTAAAAAACAGCACTTTAAGAGACAGATCAAAGGTCAGGCATCTTTCTTGCTCCAAAGGACTCGACGAATAATAAATAAAGTGAGATGGAACTATATGGCTTATATCGAACCCGATGAATTTGTTAAAAAAATGGTGGACTCAGGTGAATCCAAGATCTTTATGTCGACCAAAGATACCTTTATCCGGGCCTTCATGGCAGGAGCTATTTTGGGGCTGGCTGCCATCTTTGCCATTACAGTGACTATCAATACTGGCTCCCCGCTAATTGGAGCTCTGCTGTTCCCGATCGGTTTTATCATGCTGTATCTCATGAAGTTTGACTTGCTGACTGGTGTCTTTACCCTGGTTCCTCTGGCGTTAATTGATAAACGACCCGGCGTCGATATGAGAGGGCTTCTCAGGAATTGGGGGCTGGTATTTCTGGGGAACTTTGCCGGAGCACTGACTACTGCTTTCTTTGTGTCGTTTATTTTGACCTACGGCTACAGCATTGATGGTGGAGCAATAGCTGCGAAGGTCTCCGCCATTGGTGAGTCGAGAACATTAGGCTACCAAGAGCACGGTCTTGCTGGCTGGTTAACCATTTTTGTTCGGGGAATGCTCTGCAACTGGATGGTATCAATGGGCGTTGTCGGTGCCATGATCTCAACTTCTGCAGGTGCCAAGATGGTAGCCATGTGGATGCCCATTATGCTGTTTTTCTTCATGGGCTTTGAGCACTCTATCGTCAATATGTTTCTTTTCCCCTTCTCAATGATTATGGGCGGTGAGTTTACTGTTATGGATTACTTGATCTGGAATGAGCTACCGACTGCTCTGGGGAATCTGGCTGGAGGTTTCCTTCTGGTTGGTTTGCCACTTTATCTGACCCACGTACGAACCAGCCCAGAGCGCGAACTGGCATAACACAACGGTGCGACTACCTCACTTATTCAAGAGGTAGTCGCAGATGCTGCATTGAGAAACGAGAACTGAACGATCCCCCCGACCCATCGATTTTTTAGATCTATATATCCACGATATTTGTGATGTTATTCGATATTATTATACTTTTGGCCTCTAACATAAAAACATGATCTGGATTGTCGCACTCATTGCTCTGTCTATTATTGGTAACTTTATGCTGCTCCTACCTTCCAGATCGGAAAGGCGACGCATGAAGCTCAGAAACAAGGCCATCCTGTCTGGCTTTACCTGTCGGGAAATCAGAGACGAAGATCTTTTACCTGAAGCTGCCAGCATCAAACAAAGCCCCTGGCTTGAGTATTCCACAGTGTCTCTTACTCAAGACAATGACTCGCTCATTGTTCTGGAGAAAGCCGATGGACACTGGCCTGAAAACACCAGAGTCAGCTCTGAGATACTCTCCAAATTGCCTGCTTCTGCTGTAAGAGTCGCCTTCCGGACAGGTTCCATCGCAGTACTCTGGAATGAAGAAGGTGAACTGGAAGATGTTCAGAGCATCATGGATTTTCTGGAGAGTGTTGCTGTTACAGAACCCAGCCAAAAACCTGAACCGCCACCATTGAGAGTGGCAAGATACGATTGAGCAAAAACGCCACTTCTTACTCTCTTGACCTCTGTGGTGAAAAAACTTAACCGTTTGTTAATCTTCTCTTTTGGATTAGCCGTAGATAATTAAAGCTCAGCAAAAACCTCCCGACTTTTTCGCCGCCTGTTTGTCCCTATTGATACACCCGCAGCTCTCTACATTATGAATGCCAGCAATCCTACCCTCGGGTTGATCACAGGCTTAGCATTTATCGCAGTCCGTCTTTAGTTCTTCTGCCGCTTTTTTGCCACAAAACAAAAAAACCAGCCGATCACTCAACTGGGGGTCAGCTTCATTCAATGCCTGGCGATGACCCGCTCTCACATGGGGAAGCCCCACACTACCATCGGTGGGGGCCGCCCAGGTATGTGC
>NZ_JAHHPN010000114.1:0-1783 GCF_024606325.1 Endozoicomonas sp. ONNA1 | reverse complement strand
GTCGCCCCTAAAGGGGCTGGGACGCCGCTGTGCGGCGCCCCACAGCATGGCGTTATGTTTCTAGGATATGTTATGAGTAACGAAATACCTACAAGAGTACATGTTGTAAGCTGGTTTTTCATGATTATAGGGAGCTTAAGTGTACTCAGCGGTGCTGGAAATTTAATGGTCAGAGAATCTGGCGATCTAGCGATATCAATTATTTGGCCAGTGTTAATGCAGATCTTTATAGCATTAATGCTTATCGTTGGCGGCTATGGATTACTCAAAGGCTCAGAATTAATGCGAAAGTTGCTTGTCAGATTATCGTTTTTAATTCTGATATTAATGGCTATTTTTTACGTTGATAAATCATTTGATTTCAGCTTTGTGTATTCTCTTGCCATAGGCTATTTGTTCTATCTTGTTCCATTAATATTTGTAATTCGAGCATTACAAAGTGATATCACCAAAGGCTACACCAACCGAAACATAACAAGGCGCTAAAGTACGTTCCAGGCTTCGCCCTCCACCCGACGCAGCCTGTTGCTGCGCGGCTTATCTTGGCGTTATGCCTCATGTACAAACTTAAAGAAATTCAAGAAGATATGAAAATTTGACAAAGTACGGCAATGCCGTATACTTTAACTCATGATATTTATTGAAACAAGCAAGTTCACCAAGTTGCTATCTGAATATTTATCGGATGATGAGTATAGGATGTTGCAATGGCACCTACAGGAAAAGCCTGAATCTGGTGATATTGTTCGTGGTAGTGGTGGTGTACGAAAAGTAAGGTGGGCACCTGAAGGTAAGGGTAAAAGCGGTGGTGTTCGGGTAATTTACTACTGGAAGAAGAGTGACCATGAAATTTGGATGTTAACGATTTATAGCAAATCTGAGCAAGCCACTGTTCCCGGTCACATTCTGAAGAAAATTGCGGAGGCTATCGAAAATGCGTGATAGAGATATAGGCCAGGAAATTCTTGATGGTATAGAAGAGATAAAAGCCTTCAAGTCAGGCGAAAAAGAATTGAAAACATCTATTCTTTCAGAGCCATCTCCGGCTAAAGAGATTAGAAAAAAGCTAAAATTGTCACAATCAGCGTTTGCTGGTTTTATGGGCGTTAGCATCAGAACCATACAAGACTGGGAACAAGGTCGCCGAAGTCCACAAGGTCCAGCAAAAGCCCTCTTGCGAATCGCAGAGCAGTGCCCGGAAGTCTTCCAAGAGCTGCGATAATCTCAGCAAAGGCATAACAAAAAGTTCAAGTTCGTTCCAGGGCTTCGCCCTTCCACCGGACGGCGCTAGATGCGCCGCCGCTTAACTTGGCGTTAACTGTATAGATATGGAAGAAATCGCACTAGGATCGATCAACTCAAAGTTCTATGAAAAGAATGGAGAGCAATACTATAAAATATCGCCAATATTGGGGCAGCAGATCAATTTCTTTCTCGATGCTCCTGTATCTGAAATCAAAGTATTAAAGAGCACAGAGCAAGAACTAGTAATAAAAAGAGGCAGGCTTAAACTTAAAATGGCATTCAAGCCATATGTTCCGGGGCTTCAAAAACTTCGCCTAATGCCAATCTATTTCGACTTCTTACCAATGGGGGTTTATTTCTGTGAAATATCCGAAACAAACAAAAATAGGTTACTCGGTACATTCGGCAACAGTTAACAAGTTTAGGCAACCTCGCCCCTACGGGGCTGGACAGCCAAAGCTTCGCTTCGGCTGCCGTTGCTAAAGGCGTTAGCAGGCAGCAATAATAGAGAGTTTCTGGTTGTGAAAAGACCAGTTTT
>NZ_JAHHPN010000007.1:0-2739 GCF_024606325.1 Endozoicomonas sp. ONNA1 | reverse complement strand
TTCCTTACCTGCGTAAGAACGAAGACCCGGACGGCTGGCGCGCTTCAGGTTTTCGATGACAGGTTTGCCTTCATAGTATTTCAGGTCGATGATCAGAGTTTTCTGTACTTCGCCTTCAACACGTGCATCGGTAATGTAACCTTCTTCCTTCAGGACTTTGGCTACAGCAGCCTTTACCTTGGAAGAGGGCATTTCGACAGATGCATGTTCTGCCATTTGGGCATTACGGATACGAGTTAGCATATCTGCTAACGGGTCCTGCATACTCATTATCTATCTCTCCAGAAGATCAATCGCGCTTACCAGCTGGCCTTAACCAGACCTGGAACGTCACCACGCATGGCTGCTTCACGCAGTTTGATGCGGCTCAGACCGAATTTACGCAGGTAGCCGTGAGGGCGACCTGTTACACGGCAGCGGTTACGCAGACGAGATGAGCTGGCATCACGTGGCTGCTTCTGCAGTGCTATCTGAGCGTCCCACTTCTCGTCTTCAGAGCTGTTAGGACTGACGATGATCGCTTTCAGCGCAGCGCGCTTCTCTGCGAACTTGGCAACGGTGCGCTGACGCTTCAACTCCCGCTGCTTCATGGATACTTTTGCCATGGGCTCGTACCTTAATCAGTTACGGAATGGGAAGTTGAAGGCTTTCAGCAGTGCACGGCCTTCGTCGTCAGTCTTGGCTGTGGTAGTCAGGGTAATATCCAGACCACGCAAAGCGTCGACTTTATCGTAATCGATTTCCGGGAAGATGATCTGCTCTTTAACACCCATACTGTAGTTGCCACGGCCGTCGAAAGACTTCGGGCTGATACCACGGAAGTCACGAACACGAGGCAGGGCGATGTAAACCAGACGCTCCAGGAATTCGTACATACGTTCGTCACGCAGGGTCACTTTAACACCGATTGGCCAGCCTTCACGAACCTTGAAGCCTGCAACGGATTTACGTGCCTTGGTAACGACTGCTTTCTGACCGGCGATTTTTTCCATGTCAGCAACAGCGTTTTCGATGACTTTCTTATCACCGATCGCTTCACCCACACCCATGTTCAGAGTGATTTTGGTGATACGAGGAACTTCGTGAACATTGCTCACGCCCAGCTCTTCTCTGAGCTTGGGCAGGATCTCTTCACGATATTTAGTCTTGAAGTTTGCCATTATGCCACCCCTTACGCGTCAACCGGTTGACCGGTAGACTTGAACACGCGTTGTTTCTTGCCATCTTCAGAGATAGCAATGCCAACACGATCAGCCTTGTCGGTTTCTGTGTTCAGGATTGCAACGTTGGAAGCCTGAATAGGCGCTTCTTTTTCAACGATGCCACCAGGGGTGCCCAATGTCGGGTTTGGCTTCTGATGCTTCTTGATCATGTTGATACCAGAAACGATCAGCTTGCCATCGGCACGAACGGTTTGCACTTTGCCGCGCTTACCTTTGTCCTTGCCTGCAATGACGATAACTTCGTCGTCACGACGGATCTTTTTCATTTCCTGCTCCCTTACAGTACTTCTGGTGCCAGGGAAATGATCTTCATAAACTGCTCACCACGCAGTTCACGAGTCACTGGCCCAAAGATACGGGTACCGATTGGCTGATTGCTTGCGTTCAGCAGAACGGCAGCATTGCCATCGAAGCGGATTACGGAACCGTCTGGACGACGAACGCCTTTTTTAGTACGCACTACAACTGCGTTCATCACCTGGCCTTTCTTGACCTTACCGCGTGGAATTGCTTCCTTAACGGTGACTTTGATGATGTCGCCGATGTGGGCGTAGCGGCGATGGGATCCACCCAACACCTTGATACACTGTACTCGACGAGCGCCGGAGTTATCGGCTACTTCGAGTTGAGATTCTGTCTGGATCATGCTTATTCTCCAAGCCCAAACTGCAGACGGGTACCCGCCAGTCGTTTTACAACAGGCTGGCCACAAGACCAGCCACTTCTACTCAGACCCAGGGCACCGTGGCCTTATATTTGAGTAGCACGCTCATCAATGGAAACCAGTTCAAATGTCTTGGACTTAGACAAAGGACGTGTTTCCTTGATTGTGACAATATCACCCATACGGCAATCATTGTTTTCGTCGTGAGCGTGCAACTTGGTGGACCGCTTAACGATCTTACCGTAGAGCGGATGTTTAACACGGCGCTCAATAAGAACGGTGACGGTCTTGTCCATCTTGTCACTCACAACCTTACCGGTCAGAGTACGGACTTTCTTGTCTTCAGCCATTGTTAAATACCTGCCTTCTCATTCAACGCCGTCTTAATACGGGCGATGTCGCGTCGGGTCTGCTTCAGCAGATGAGTCTGACTCAGCTGACCCGTCGCTTTCTGCATACGGTAGTTAAATTGGTCCCGCAGCAGTGTGACCAGCTCTTCGTTGAGCTGTTCAACCGTTTTTTCACGCAATTCAGCAGCTTTCATCACATCACGCTCCGCTTAACGAAGGCAGTTTCCACTGGCAGCTTTGCGGCAGCAAGGGCAAACGCCTCGCGAGCCAGCTCTTCGGACACACCTTCCATTTCGTACAGGACACGACCCGGCTGGATCTGTGCTACCCAGTACTCGACACTACCCTTACCTTTACCCATACGAACCTCGAGGGGTTTTTTGGAGATCGGTTTGTCAGGGAAGACGCGAATCCAGATTTTACCACCACGCTTGATGTGACGGGTCATGGCACGACGTGCTGCTTCGATCTGACGAGCAGTTATGCGTCCACGGCCTGTTGC
>NZ_JAHHPN010000113.1:0-2713 GCF_024606325.1 Endozoicomonas sp. ONNA1 | reverse complement strand
GTCAATGTCAATGCCGTTTTGAGTGATGATTTCACTGCCCTGATGTTGGCATCTGGCAATGGGCACAAGGACGTCGTCGGACGTCTGATCAACGCCGGGGCGAATATCAACGCCGCCTGTTCGAACGGTGTCACCTCAGTGTATATAGCAGCTCAGATGGGCCATACCGACATTGTGAAAGCCCTGATCGAAGCCGGAGCGGATCTCGCAGCCCGGACTGAGGATGACAACACCGCGCTGTTCATCGCTGCCGGGAAGGGCAACACTGACTGCGTGAAAGTCCTGATCAACGCCGGGGCAGACGTCAACGCTGTCCGGACCTCGGATGGCGCCACCCCGCTGTTCATCGCAGCCCAACAAAATAACAGCGACTGCGTGAAAGCTCTGATCGAAGCGCGGGTGGACCTCAACGCCAGGACTGAAGGTGGCGCCACCCCGCTGTTCATCGCTGCTGCGAAAGGCAATACCGACTGCGTAAAAGCCCTGGTCGAAGCCGGGGCGGATCTCAACGCCCAGACTCAGGATGGTGCTACTCCACTGTTCATGGCTGCAAAAGAAAATAACACCGAGTGCCTGAAAATCCTGATCGAAGCCGAGGCGGATCTCAATATCGCCTTTTCGGATGGTGCCACCCCGTTGTTCGTCGCTGCAGCGAAAGGCAATACCGGCTGTGTACAAGTCTTGATCAAAGCCGGGGCGGATCTCAACACTTCCCGGACTTCGGATGGCGCCACCCCACTTTACATCGCAGCCGAGACGGGCAACACTGACTGCGTGAAAGCTCTGATCGGAGCCGGGGCGGATCTCAACGCCCGGAATCAGGATGGCGCCACCCCGCTCCTGATCGCTGCCGAAATGGGCAACACCGACTGCGTGAAAATCCTGATCGAAGCCAAAGCGGAACTCAATGCTGCCTTGTCGAATGGCGTCACCCCACTGTTCATCGCAGCCTGGAAGGGCAATACCCACTGCGTAGATGTCCTGATCAACTTCGGGGCGGATCTCAACGCCCAGATTAAGAATGGCTTCACCCCACTGTTCGTCGCTGCCGCGAAAGGCAATACCGACTGCGTGAAAGTTCTGATCAATGCCGGGGCTGATCCCAACGCCGCCTTGTCGAATGGCACTACTCCTCTCTCCATCGCGTCGGAGATGGACAGAACCGACTGCGTGAAAGCCCTGACCGAGGCAGGGGCAAGGTAGGGGGACAGAGGCAAGTATACACGGCTTTCATGCGCTCCCATCTTATGAGTTTTTGAAATGCGTGATGATTTAGCCACAGCAAACTTTGATAGACATACAATAGATGAACTACCCTACATTTTTCGTATCTGACTCGTGCTAACTGATTGACTGACACAGATGTTCACCTTATGGATGGCATTGCTCGCTGCTCTCTTCTCATGGACACTGAAGGCCGATCAATGTCCTATTTGTTTGACTTACTTCCATGAGCAAAGGAAAGCGCCTGTGGTCGTCAAAACCCAATGTTGTCGCCACCGCTTCGATCTGGACTGTATTTCGAAGTGTTTTTTTCATCAGCCCGTCGGCTCTCGCCGTTGTGCAATGTGTCGGCAAGATCCGATGCCTGTCCTGAATGAGAACACCGGTGAGTCTCACCCGGATACATTTTTCCCCGATGAGGCGTTTTATCTTGCCTGTCTCGAAGGGGATCTGGATCAGTTGGTGAAGTCACTGGCAGAGGGAGTCAACGTCAATGCCAATGTGGATAATGATTTAACTGCCTTGATGTTGGCAACCTTTAACGGGCACAGGGACGTCGTCGAACGCCTGGTCAGCGCCGGAGCGAATGCCAACGCCGTCAGTTGGAGTGGTCACACCGCACTGTCAATCGCTGCCCATAAGGGCCATGCCAACATCGTGAAACTCCTGATTGAAGCCGGGGCGGATCCCGACGCCCCCAGGCCCGGGGATTGCCCTATCCCTCTGTTCAGCGCTGCCCAGAAGGGCCATACCGGCATCGTGAAACTCCTGATTGAGGCCGGGGCCGACCTCAACGCCCCCCGGACTATGGATGGCGCCACCTCGCTGCATATCGCTGTCCAGAAGGGCCATACCGACATCGTGAAACTACTGATCGAAGCCGAGGCGGATCTCAATGCCCACCGGACTATAGATGGCACCACCTCGCTGCATATCGCTGCCCAAGAAAATAACACCGACATCGTGAAACTCCTGATCGAAGCCAAGGCGGATCTCAATGCCGCCTTGTCGGATGGAACCACCACACTCTCCATCGCAACCGAGTTGGGCTATACCGACTGCGAGGGAATGCTGACCTTCGCCGGGGCAAGGTAGGGAACAGAGACAGTTAAGGAAACAAAAGAGAGGCGTTATCTTATCCGGAAAACACGGCTTTCAGGTGTTAAGTTGATCGACAAGAGACGGTGAAAAGTCGAGATCCTGACAGGGCTGAAAGCTTCTCTGGGGCAGTTGAGGACTATTAACTGGGTAACTTGAGTTATTTTCTTGATCTATCCTTCCTCTCTTCACACCAGAATGCAAGGGTAGAATGATTAAGCACCCATTCTTTGCAGCACCACTTTTACTCATGACATTGTCTGTCGTCAGTCAGGCTCAACCGCTGACAAGGCGTTTGCAAGCTCAGGAAGCCACCGCCCGCCCTACAGGCTCTTTCAACAGCTACCTTTATTCTGACTCTGCCGGTGGTAAAGGAGGCTCACAGCAACAT
>NZ_JAHHPN010000112.1:0-2493 GCF_024606325.1 Endozoicomonas sp. ONNA1 | reverse complement strand
ATACCGTTCTTGTAGTCAGCTCATATAGTCAGCATGTTCAATCCTGCCTGACAGTCGTTCAGTTAATCTCAAAAGGATGTGCGAATGATATGATTCTGACACCATCGTCTTAATTATTTGGACAATGAGAAAATAATTTAGTTCATTGTCAAATGGAGGTGCCCGGTTCAGGCATTTGGGTGACCTTGTCGGGCATGATCTGCCAAAGCGAAAAAAACTCTCGTCCTCTGGTAGAGCCGGTGGGAGGGCACAAACTGCGGACTTGAAGGGTGCGGCTGCAAGGGCTGAAGCAAAATTTGAAAATTCTGCCTTCTGTTTGCAAACGGGCCCTTTCCAGCCAGCTCCCTTCTGCCGTCAAACCGAACAGAATCAGGCTGTGCGTTCCCGTCTTGGGAATCACAGCCAGAAGACAACCTTCCTGATTGAAACCTGCACCTATGATGGAAAACCCAATGCGTTGATTGACCCATTCAACGGCGGCGGGTTCAACGAATGGCTGTCCCAAAGTTTCAGCAAAAGGCTTACGTTGATAAATATCAGTATGTCCGGCACGATCGTTACAAACAATGGTTTCACCGTTGGGGCTGCTTTCTACCAGGGACTCAGCCGGAAATGTTTGTGTCTCGCCCCAGATTCCCGACGCTGCCTTGCGCCAGATCGTTACGCTTTGATTGCAACTTCTGATGAATTCACAAGGGTCCACAGAAAATTGAATTTCACCGCCGCCGCTCCGGGGCTTCTTCTGTGCAGATTTGTGCCATTGGTCGTCAGTTAATTCCCAGATATCAATACTTTCCCGAGTGGTGATAATCAGAAGCCGACCATCCAGGCTGAATTCAGGTTTAAGAGTGAAATATCGGGTTGCCCGGTTACAGGATTCAACGATTCTCTCTTTTTCACGCCACTGCCCTTGCGGGTCACGGGCAAAAATGACGACAAAGAAATAACGCCGTTGAATATCATTGTGATGTGAATCATGGCCGGCCTCCTCAAACCATGTAGCAAAATGGCGGTTATCCGGACTGAATACCACGCGTAGATAATCAAAGTCGCTCACTGTTTCGCCGCTGGGTGTTTCTTTCAGATCATCAGCAGGGTTGGTAACAACAATGTCACCCGTTTGTGACCAGGAATCATCTTTTGCCCGGCTCATCACCTTGATGCATGGTCCATCATAAAGCGCAAGATGATTGCTGTCAGGACTGAACAGCCGGGGATAAAGACTTGTATTAATGTTGCCTCTGTTGATCCACTGCCCATCAGCCCCCCGACCGAGAATAGCAACACCGTCGCTCATGTTAATACAGACCGCTGACTTGGCATCAGGTGACAGGCGTATCCTAAAGATTTGCTTATCCTGACATTCAGGAAAAATCTCACCCGATGTCAGTTGTTGCTCAACCCACGCATCATTCTTGCGTTCATAGACAGATAGAAAATGCTCTTTGCCAGTGTAATTGTAAGGAAACGGTCCTTCTCTCAACGCAAAGGGTTGCTCGACAAATAAAATATGGTCGGCCTGCTGATGATGATATTCGACCAGGTAATCGTGTGTGATCTCAGCTTCCCTGACCCATTGACCATCAGGACCCGGAGCCAGGATATCACTGTAGTTATCCGACTTCTTCTCAATGACAAAGGGAATATGATCACGCAGATGATGTTTTTGGCGAACCTCTAAAACGCCACTGGGTATAAGGCTCAGTGTGGTCCCATCGAGAATCTGCTGGCGCAAATGGCTGGCGTAAAAGGAGTAAAAGGCCGGGCCCTGTTGTACAGGGAAATGACGAACAGAAAATATGGACAATGTCCTGAGGTACTCAAGGAGTAGATGACTGGACTGAATGATTGTCCGGCACGAAGTCTGCCTTTGTCTGCTCAGAGAGAGGAAGTGATGGACTTCTTCCAGACCGCATGAACTCAGGCGATCGCTCATTGTCGTCGATGTTTGCCCAAAATTATTGAGATCTTCGATGGACAAATAGCTGGCGATTATCTCAAGCACTTCCCGGGGCAGGGCAGCCCACCGCAGGTCGTAGCAAGTCATCGCCGTCGCTGAATCCGTTGAAGATACGATCCTCGTCTTGTCAGGCACAGTAACCGCAATTGACAATGAGCTGAGTTTGGGAATGACATCCGAGACCTCTACAATGTTTGACGGTGCATCTTGCTTTGCTCTATTGGCTGGATTGGCTGGCGCGCCAATATCAGGAGCGGGTTCGTTTATCTTCCTGCCAGTAAGGCCATCCATAGTTGTTAATCTCCCTTCTGTCATCCGGAGGACTCTGTTGAAATTCTTTTATGGTTCGACCTTCAGACAGGAGAAAAGTTCTATTTGGATGGCTCTGTAGGAGACAATTTCGAACTTCAGCGCAGGACCGCCACCGAACCAGGTGGGGGGATGTAAGCTCGGCTTGCTTGGAGCAAGCCCATAAACTATCTTTCCTTGCGTCTCTTGCAGACCTGCCTCCAGGCTGGAGGAATGTTAAGCCT
>NZ_JAHHPN010000111.1:0-2665 GCF_024606325.1 Endozoicomonas sp. ONNA1 | reverse complement strand
TTCGATGGATAAATCATGCTCCCTGGCCAGTGTATTAACAGTATCTAAAAAATGCCCGGCTGCCTCCTGAGGTGACAAGTCCGATACATCAAAGTTAAGCTCTGCATCCTTATCTCTCTTGCGCTTTCCAGATTTCACCCGCGATGATGCCTGTTGGTTTTGCCCCCTGGCCTGTTCACTATTTTGTTCAGGTACCCGATCACCTCTTTCACTCGCTGTTCCCTCTTTTTTTGAATTACCGAGGCTGATAATTCCGTGTATGTCACTTGTATCAACTTTCAAAAAAACATTGTTAGCAGTATCGAGTAATAAAGGTAAAAAAACATTCAAGACAGATGCGCTATTGTCATCCTCATTTTTTTCATGGCCTGGCTGGTAGAAATTATCCTTTTCTTTTTTAGACACACCTGTATTCTTTTTGTAATCGAGTTCCTGGAACTCTTTTGTCACTTTGTTTGTTCTACTTTCAAGAAAGGGGTCTTTCCAGCCTTTAAAAATCGCTATTTCTTTTTCCTTAAAAGCATCAACTAACATTTTATCAGCACTATTTTTTTCAATAGGAACCATTTGAGAAAAAGACTTCCCATTAAGCGCCGGAGTTAAGACTTTATGATGATTATCATGAGAAAGTGAGCCAAAAGCTAGCACGTGCGAAGCATTCAGAAACAGGCAGCAAAAAAACATCAATAATTTCATAGTAAGAAAATTCCATTTTTAGTCATTTTTTAAAATTTAATAATTCGTATAATGCCTCTTCAGTAATCCCTGTCGCTATGTCTGTTAAAGAGCATGCTCAAGACCTACAATTGAACACTCCAATTATTAATAAGTGGTACTTTTGTACACATTACAGTACTAAAAGTTATTCACAGCATTCTTTAGTTATTCAATTAACTGCATCCAAAAGTAGTAATGGATTAGCTATTAATCAAGCGTACTGAGAAATACTCTTTCGGCAATAAGTATCTAACTAACCAACTAGCCAGCTAGCAACCTATGTCTAAAAGGAACTTCAACCTGATTTTAAGGTCAAACGATCAAGCAGTTTCAATGCAGTTCTTCGAATGACAGGAGAGAGATTGACTATGGATGGTCATATTGGTGTGGAAAAAAGCAAACGCATTCTTGCTAGTGAACAGCTTAATAATAACGTGCCAGCGAGGAAGAGAGCAAAGCTGGATTCATTGTCAAAGGTAGACATCTGCTCTGATGTCACTACCGAATTCAATAGATCGTTTCCTCAGATTACCTTTCCTGACAAAGCGAGAACCGTATCCCCAACAGATACCTCGTTCCGTAAGACCTCTAATTCCTTCGATTTTCGTTTTGTCGCCAGCGATGATGAGGTTCGACAGCTGCTAGTGACCCAGACCATCGACGAAAATCGCGATGTCACACTTATCTCCCACCCCGATGACCTCTCACAGGCTAATCTGGTGAGCCGGTTGAACATTGCTGACGATGGTCGCCACACTCTGCTAGCGGGCAAGCTGTTTGAAAGTCCACAGCCATTAACCCTGGTGATCGATATCCGCAAGCTCACCAGCGAGGATCTGCCCAAATTTAACGATCTGCTGGACCCGGCTACCCCCTGTCTGTACGACAAAGTCAGCCAGAAGAAACGCCCCCTGGCCGAGCATGTTTCTCTGCTGGTCGTGGCAGACCCTGCACAATTGGCATCGGTTGGCCAAACTGAAGACTCCCCGGGAGCCGTCGCTTCGGGAGCCGTCGCTTCGGGAGCCGTTGCTTCGGGAGCCGTTGCTCCGGGTGCTGATTTCTGGCGGAGAATTAATCGGCCGGGAAATACCTGGCAGTTCGACCCACAGACTGGCAATGACCAAGCGATGGACTTCAACAAAGTCCATCCTGTATTGGCTGAATTCCCCAGCACCGAAAGTGCTACGGAAAGTGCTATGGATGAAAGTGATACTGTTCTTATTGATTGTCACTGGCATAGTCATTGGCGACAGTTGCTGCTGGGTGGCCCCGGAGTGGATAAACAAGGGCGAATCCGGCATATTCCCGGCAGGCTTGAGTCGTTGAGTGCCGGTCAGAGGGTGATTCTGAAAGGGGCTAACTGACAGGATCTGGCCTTTGAACAGACGATTCGGCAGATTCTGGTTCAAAAGTGTTTTGAGAGTAATGGCAAGATCTGTCAGTTACCCGAGGATGTTCAGTTTTATCAAATGCCGGTAGGGAAGAACGAGCTTCATTCACTGTTCAGGAGCATTTCTCACTCTGGTAACGCACCACGAAACCCGATCATCATCAACCAGAGTAATATTGCCGAATGGCTGAACCCGATTGCCATTGCCCCAGAGGGCTATGCAGTTCCCAACAACTCTCTGTTGGAACAGGTTCGGGCAGGTGGTGTCGTCACCGTCACTTCTCCCCTTACAGAGGCACTCTGGTTTCGTTTGCTGGGTTCACTGCAGACGATACGCGAGACCACTGGCCTGGAGCCCCGAGTTCAGATGGCTCATTCAAAACGGCAGCCAAAAGCACTGGGATTGACAGAACACGATGAGCACTCAATGAGCGATCAGACCGCCTTTAAGACCATCACGTATCAGCAACAAGCCCAGGCCAGTCATTGGATCAATGATCTCGAAGCACCTTTGGTGATTCAGGTCAATGAACAGACCAGCCTCAGTCAGCTATTTGA